>NZ_JAXAVV010000059.1:0-7982 GCF_033949925.1 Lentzea kristufekii | reverse complement strand
GCTACTAGCGCGACCTGAGTTCCACCACGAAGTCGTGGACCTCCTCGAAGGCCGGCGGCTCCACCGGCAGGTCGCTGGTCTCCCGCGCCTGCCGCAGCCCCTCGTGCCAGTGCGCGAGGTCCGCCTCCAGCCGCTCGGGAGCTGGCCTGCCCGGCACCCCGGCCAGCGCCCGGTGCTCGCCGAGGATCTTGGCCTCGATGAGTCCCGGCAGGTAGTCCGGGCCGTCGAGCTTCTCCAGCAACGTCGGCAGGTGCGCGTTCACCTCGCCGGTGCGCAGCAGGTGCACACCGGTCAGCAGCGCGCGGAACGTGTAGAGCAGCGGCTTGATCTCCGCGGTCTTCTCGAACAGTCGCCACTGAGTCGCGGCGAACCCGCGGTAGTGGTGCCCGTGCCGTGAGGTCAGGCACCCCGCGGCGAGGTCGGCCAGCTTGCGGTGCGCCTCCGTGGTGTGCACGACCAGCGGCGAGAGCAGTTGCTCCAGCACGTAGCCGTTCGGGCGGGTCAGCAGCCGGCAGAACTTCTGCACGTCGTGCGTGACCAGGTCGATCTCGACGCCGTCGCGCACCCACATCCGTTCCTTGGTCTCCGGGCCGTGCCGCAGGCCGAGGATCTCGGCGAGCGGCAGCACGTGCACGCCGCGCAGGTCCACGTCCGAGTCGCGCGACGGGAAGCCGTACAGGTGTGCGCCGGACACGGTCGCGAACAGCAGGTCGTGCGACTGCTCGGCGACGACGGCGCTCAGGTCGGGTACCTCGTAACTCACAACATCCTCCTGCGCACCGACACCAGCCAGTCCTCGACCCGTGCCCGGTCCGGGTCCTCCGGCAACGGGCCTTCTGCTTGAGCGATCTCGTCGCCGAGCCTGTGCGCCCACGCGACCGCGTCGTCCCACGGCATCTCCCCGTTGCGGATCTTCAGCAACGAGCGGTCCGCCGTGATGTCGTATCGGCCGGTGCGCAGCAGGTTCAGCCCCACCAGCCGCAACCGTACGACGTGCATGAGCTGCTTCGGCTTGAGGTTGCGGCCCGCGCGCGACAGCTGCATCTCCGTCGCGCGCGTGAAGGCCCGCACGGCGTACCGGGAGAGGAACGCGGGCAACAGGTCCCGCAGCTCCTCTCCCATCGGCGTGCTGATCTCGACCAGCGGGCTCACCAGCGTCTCGAGCACCGTCGGGTTCGACTTCAGGCCCAGCTTGCAGAAGTGCTCGACCTCCCAGCTCAGCTGTTCCGGGTCCGGTCCCTCGACGCTCGTCGGGGGTTTCTCCAGGCGCCAGAACGCTTCCGTGGGCGCGACGAACACCCCGCGTCTGTCCACATCGGATTCCGCGCTCGCCAGCCCGTAGGCGTGCGAGCCGATCACGGCTTCGAGGATCACAGTCGTGGGTCCACCGGTTCCGACTCGAGCGCGAGCACGCCGAAGACGCACTCGTGCACCCGCCACAGGGGTTCGCCGCGCACGAGGCGTTCCAAGGCCTCGATGCCCAGCGCGTACTCGCGCAGAGCGAGTCCGCGCTTGCGGCCGAGCGAACGCTTGCGCAGCCGCGAGAGGTTCTCGGGCGACGTGTAGTCCGGGCCGTAGATGATCCGCAGGTACTCGCGCCCGCGCACCTTCACGCCCGGCTGCACGCGTCCGCCGAGGTTCGCCAGCGGCTTCACGACCATGCCCTCACCGCCGTTCGCGGTCAGGTCCTCCCACCACTTCACGCCGGCGGCCACCTGCTCCGGTTCGTTCACGTCGACCACGAGGTGCCGGGTTCGCTGGAACAACGGTCCTTCGAGCTTGCCCAGCGTCTCCAGGTGCCACAGGTGCGATCGGTCGTGGAACGTCTGACCTTCGGCCGCGAGCAGCTGGAACGGCGCGATCCGCACGCCCTCCAGCCCGTCGGTGGGCCAGCAGTACCGCTCGTACGCCGCGCTGTAGGCAGCGGCGTTCGAGGCGCGCTGAGTCGTGCGCGCCAACAGTTCCGTGACGTCGACACCGCGTGCCGCCGCCGCTGCCAGTGCGTCGACCGCGACCGGAAGCGCGCCGTTCGCCGCCGCGCCGACCGCCGCGTACTGCTCGCGGATCAGCCCGGAGGCCTTCGCGTTCCACGGCATCAGCTCGGCGTCGATGAGCAGCCAGTCCGTGGCGAACTCGTCGAACAACGGCTTGGCCGCCGCACGCACGCCGTCGAGCAGTTCGGTGCCCAGCGCGCCGTCGAAGAACGCGCGGCCGGTGCGCGTGCAGATCGCGCCGCCAACCTTCCGCACCAGCAACACCGCGCGGGAGCCCATGTGCTTCTCCTCGCAGATCACCTGCCCGACGCGGGCGGACCGGTACTCCGCGAAGGCCTCCTCGGGGTGCTCCAGCACGTCTTCGCGCTGCGAGGTCGCCACAGGCGCCATCGTCGGCGGCAGGTACATCAGGTCGTGCGGGTCGATCGCGAACCGGCTCATGACCTCCAGCGCGCTCGCCGACTGCTCCGCGCGGATCGTCACGGCACCGATCAGCGACGTGTCGATCCGGCGCAGGCCGGTGACGTCGGTGAGCGCCAGCACGTCCGGCGCGCGTTCGACGGCCTTCGGCGGGAACGGTGCGTCGTTCTCGTACCAGGTCTGATGTGCCTTGACGGAGACGAGCTCCTTCTCCGGGTACCGCAACGCCGTCAGCTTGCCGCCGAACACCACGCCCGTTTCGAGGCACATGGTGTTGTTGATCCACTCCGCCTCGGGCGTCAGGACGTGCCCGTACAGCACCATCGCCGAGCCGCGGTAGTCGTTCGCCCACGGCAGGCGCACCGGCAGTCCGTACGCGTCGGTCTCGCCCGTCGTGTCGCCGTACATGGCGAAACTGCGGACCTTCGCGGACGCGCGGCCGTGGTAGCGCTCGGGCAGTCCGGCGTGTGCGACGACGAGGTTCCCGCCGTCCAGCACGTAGTGCGCGACCAGGCCGTCGCAGAACTTCGTCGCGGCCAGGCGGAACTCCTCGGACTCGTGCGCGAGCTGCTCCAGCGACTTCTCCAGCCCGTGCCGGACCGTCACCTTGTGGCCGCGCATCGCCCGCACGAGCTTTTCCTCGTGGTTTCCGCGCACGCTGAAGGCGTGCCCGTTGGCGACCATGCCCATCACGAGACGCAGCACGCCGGGGGTGTCCGGCCCGCGGTCCACGAGGTCGCCGACGAACACGGCCTTGCGCTCGCCCGGCGGAACCGCGTCGACCGCCCGGTCCTCGTCGTCACGCACCAGGGTGTAGCCGAGTTCGGTGAGCAGTTCCTCCAGCTCCGCGCGACAGCCGTGCACGTCACCGAACACGTCGAACGGACCGGTCTCGTGCCTGAGGTCGTTGAGCAGGCGCTCGTAGACGATCGTCGAGTTGTCCACATCGGACTCGGAGCGCAGCACGTGGACGCGCTTGAACCCCTCCTTGCCGAGGTACTTCAGCGAGCGGCGCAACGCCGCCCGGTGCCGCTTCACGACGTGCGCGCCGAAGTCGCGGTCGGGGCGCTGCGCGTTGCGGGCGAGGCACACCTCGGTCGGGGTGTCGAGCACGATCGCGACCGGCAGCACGTTCGCCTTCCTGGCGACCTCGACCAGCCGGGCGCGGTCCTGCGGCTGCACGTTGGTCGCGTCGATCACGGTGACGCGTCCGGCTTCCAATCGCTTGCTCGCCACGTGATGCAGCACGTCGAACGCGGCCGCGGACGCCGACTGGTCGTTCTCGTCGTCGGCCACGAGACCGCGGAAGTAGTCGCTCGACAACACCTGCGTGGGCAGGAAGTGCTTGCGCGCGAACGTGGACTTGCCGGAACCGGAGGCGCCGACGAGCACCACCAGACACAGGTCAGGGATCTTCAGTTCCATCAGTTCACGTCTCCCGAGCTGAACACGGCCATCTGGGTCGGTGCGCCGCGTTCGGCGTCCTCCGGCCCGATCGGCACGAAGCGCACTGCGTAGCCACGGCGTTCCGCGACGCCGTTCGCCCACTCCTGGAACTCCTGCCGAGTCCATTCGAAACGGTGGTCGGAGTGCCGCATCTGCCCTTCCGGCAACGATTCGAACAGCACGTTGTACTCGACGTTCGGCGTCGTCACCAGCACCGTCGCCGGGCGTGCCACGGTGAAGACCGAGTGCTCCAGCGCGGGCAGGCGCGACGGGTCGACGTGCTCGACGACCTCCATCAGCACCGCCGCGTCGTAGCCGGCCAGTTCGGGATCCGCGTACGTCAAAGCCGACTGCCGCAACGTGATCCGCTCGCGCTGACGGTCGCCCATGCGGTCCAGGTGCAGCTTGCGCGCGGCCTCCTGCAACGCCTTCGCGGACACGTCGACACCGTGGATCTCGGTGAACTCCGGCTCGTTGACGAGAGCGCGCAGCAGCGCTCCGCCACCGCAACCGAGGTCGAGCACGCGCTTGGCCCTGGCCTCCTTGAGCGCCTTGATCACAGCCTCCTTGCGCTGTGCGGCAAGGGAGATCTTCGGCTCGGCCAGCGCGTTGTCCAGCTCCTCCGGCTCGACCTCGTCGACGTCGGCGAGGCGTTCGAGGGCCGAGGTGATCAACGGTCGCTTGCGCGCCAGGTACCGGGTGGTGATCAGCTCCTTGTCCGGGTGCGCCGCCAGCCAGCCGTCACCGGCCTTGAGCAGCTTGTCGACCTCGTCGGCCGCGACCCAGTAGTGCTTGCCGCCGTCGAGCACGGGCAGCAGCACGTAGAGGTGCTTCAGCGCGTCGCTGAGCTTCACGGTGCCGGTCAGCGTCACGTCGCCGAAGCGCGAGTCACCGTGCCCGGTCGTCTCGACGGTCCAGCCCAGCGGCGTGAACAGTCGTGCCGCGAGCCGGTGTGGCAGTGCGGGAATGCGGATGACCAGCGGAATCGTCGTCGCGGCGAGTTCGGGGTAGCTCTCGCTGCGGCCGTTCATGGCCGTGCGGAACACGCTGCCGAGCGCGACCGTGAGCAACGACCCGGCCGCGTACGGCCTGTCGTTGACGTATTGGGTGAGCGTGCTGCCGGGACCTCGGACGAGCGCGATGGGGTCGACCTCCAGCAGGAGGGCGACCGTGCATTCCTCGTTCGTCGCCTTCGGGTAGAAGACGTGCGCGACGCCCGAGCTCGTCGTGAAGGACTGAGCCCGGTCGGGATGCTTGTGCAGCAGGTGGCCCAGGTCGGTCGCCGGCTGGTGCGTGGTGGTCATGGTGAGCAACACGAGCCTGAGTCTGATCGAGATTCGGCCTCTGCGCTGCTCATTTAGTGTGGTTCGCATGACTAACCGGCTTGCGGACGCGACCAGCCCTTACCTGCTGCAGCACGCGGACAACCCGGTCGACTGGTGGCCTTGGTCCGAGGAGGCGTTCGAGGAGGCGCGGCGGCGCAACGTGCCGGTGCTGCTGTCCGTCGGTTACGCGGCCTGCCACTGGTGCCACGTGATGGCGCACGAGTCGTTCGAGGACGCCGAGGTTGCTCAGTTCCTGAACGAGCACTTCGTGTCGGTGAAGGTGGATCGCGAGGAACGACCGGACGTCGACGCGGTGTACATGGAGGTCACGCAGGCCATGACCGGCCACGGCGGGTGGCCGATGACGGTGTTCCTCACGCCGGACGCGCGACCGTTCCACGCAGGCACCTACTACCCGCCGGCTCCCCGTCCGGGCATGCCGTCGTTCCGGCAGCTCGTCGAGGCCGTCTCGGCGACCTGGGCCGCGCGGCCCGGCGAGATCCTGGAGTCCGCTTCCGCTGTGGTGGAGGAGATCTCACGCCACGCCTCCCCGTTGCCTCCGTCTGCTGTGGACGCGGACGTGCTGGCGGGTGCGGTGGTGTCGTTGCTCGGCGAGTTCGACCGGCGCAACGGCGGGTTCGGTGGCGCGCCGAAGTTCCCGCCGTCGATGGTGCTGGAGTTCTTGTTGCGCCACCACGAACGCACCGGGTCGGTCGAGGCCGTGTCGATGGCGACCGCGACGGCCGACGCGATGGCCAACGGCGGGCTCTACGACCAGCTCGGCGGCGGGTTCGCGCGCTACGGCGTCGACGCCTCCTGGGTGGTGCCGCACTTCGAGAAGATGTTGTACGACAACGCTTTGCTGCTCCGCTTCTACACGCACCTGACTCGGGTGACGGGTTCCGCGCGTTACGAGCGGGTCGCCAGGGACACGGCCGCGTTCCTGCTGCGGGACCTGCGGACGGCCGAAGGTGGTTTCGCGGCTTCGCTGGACGCGGACACCGAAGGCGTCGAGGGCCTGACCTACGTGTGGTCGTTCGAGGAGCTCGGTTCAGCGGCTGCCGCGTTCGGCGTGACCGCCGAGCCGAACTTCGAGGACGGCAAGTCCACGTTGCGGTTCGTGTCGGAGCCGGGGGAGGAGGTGCGCGCCGCGCTGCTGGCCCAGCGCGCTCTGCGGCCGCAGCCCGGCCGTGACGACAAGGTGATCGCCTCCTGGAACGGCATGGCGATCGCCGCGCTCGCCGAGGCGGGCGCGTTCTTCGGTGAGCCGTCGTGGATCACGGCGGCCTCGGAGGCGGCGTCGCTGCTGGCCTCGGTGCACCTGGTCGAGGGCAGGCTGCTGCGGACCTCGCGCGACGGCGTCGCCGGGCCGTCGTTCGGCGTGCTGGAGGACTACGGCTGCCTCGCCGACGGCCTGCTGGCGTTGCACCAGGTCACCGGCTCGATCCGGTGGCTCGACGTCGCGTGCGGCCTGCTGGACACCGCCCTCGCGCGGTTCGCCGTGCCGGACTCTCCCGGCGCCTACCACGACACCGCCGACGACGCCGAGACGTTGGTCAGGCGTCCCGCGGACTCGACCGACAACGCGTCGCCCTCCGGCGCGTCCTCGCTGGCCTCGGCCTTGCTGACGGCCTCCCTGCTGTCCGGCGCTGATCGTTCCTCGCGCTACTTCACCGCTGCTTCGGAGGCGGTGACGCGGGCCGGTCTGCTGGCCGCGCGGGCGCCTCGGTTCGCCGGTCACTGGCTCACCGCCGCCGAGGCGCTGGTCGCGGGCCCGTTGCAGGTGGCGGTGGTGGGTGCCGACGACTCGCGCCGTGCGTCGCTGTGGGCAGCGGCCGTCGCCCATGTGCCCGGAGGCGGCGTCGTCGTGGCCGGAGAGCCGGCGTCCGTGCCGTTGCTCGAAGACCGTCCGCTGGTCGATGAAGGTCCTGCGGCCTACGTGTGTCACGGCTACGTGTGCGACCGGCCCGTCGTGTCGGTAGAAGCCCTGGTCACTTCGCTGACGGCGAACACCCGCTGACTGATTGCAGGCGTAACGTCGGTTACAACGTAATCATGTAATCAGAGGCGGTTGTAATGGGACGTGGATGGCGAGGAAGAGGCGGGTGGCAGCAGGCTGACCTGCCCTCGGCCGACGACGCGGCGGCCTGGTTCGCGGGCAGGCTTCCAGACGGCTGGTTCACCGGCGCAGCGGAGGTGATCGTCGACCGCGAGGAGATCACGGTCATCGGCACGCTCCCGCCGCTGGAGGGCGAGTTCGACGAGGCCTCCCGCGCCGCGGCCGAGTCGGGCCGCATCTCGCGCTGGCGCGAGGAGACGCGCGACGAACGCATCGAGATCGCCCGTCAGGCCGAGCACCGCTACGGCCGCAAGGTCGCCTGGGGCGCCGTGCAGGGCGGCACGCACGAACTGTTCACGCACCTGGCCGTGCCGGTCATGACGCGCCTGCGTCAGCCAGAACGCCAGGTGCTCGACACGCTCGTCGCTGCAGGCGTGGCCCGCTCACGCGCAGACGCGTTGGCATGGGCCGTGCGCCTGGTAGGCGAGCACGCGGACTCGTGGCTCGGCGAACTGCGCGATGCCATGTCGAAGGTCGACGATCTCCGCTCGCAGGGGCCTGATCTGGCCTAGGGCCTGTATCGAAGTCTGATCCGCGACAGCCGGGCCCGAGGCGGCCCCTGGCGGCACGGCCGGACGACCCACATACAACACCGGTATGCGGGCCGTCCGGCCGCACCACCAGAAACCACCTCAAGCGCAGCTCTCATCGAACCAGACTTCGATACAGGCCCTAGTG
>NZ_JAXAVV010000058.1:0-8250 GCF_033949925.1 Lentzea kristufekii | reverse complement strand
GCCTTGCTGGCACTGCCGCCTTGCTGGCACTGCCGCCTTGCTGGCACTGCCGCCTTGCTGGCACCGCCGCCTTGCTGGCACCGCCGCCCTGCTGGCACCGCCGCCCTGCTGGCACCACCGTCCTGCTGGCACCGCCGCCCAGGGCTCGCGCCGGATCAGGCGCTAGCGCGGAGCACCAGCGACGTAGGCAGCAGCAGCGAGGGCGGAAGTCCGGAGTCGCCCGCCAGCTCGCCCAGCAGCCGCCACGTCATCGTGCGGCCGAGCTGCTCGACGTCCTGCCGGACGGTGGTGAGCGGCGGGGTCGCGGTGGACGCGAGCAGTGAGTCGTCGAACCCGACGACCGCCACGTCCTCGGGCACACGCCTGCCGCGGGCGTGCAGCACCTTCAGCACGCCCAGGGCGATGATGTCGGCGGCGACGAAGACGGCGTCGATGCCGGGGGCGCGGTCGAGCAGTTCCGACATGGCGATGGCGCCGCTCTCGGGCGTGAAGTCGGCCTCCGCCACGAGGTCCGCGGACAGCTTCGCCTCGCCGAGGCCTCGTCGCCAGCCGCTGAGCCGGTCGAGGCCCGCCGCCATGTCGCGCGGGCCCGCCACGGTCGCGATGCGGGTGCGTCCCAGTGAGACCAGGTGCCGCACGGCGTCGAGGCCGCCGGTGAAGTTGTCCGAGTCGACGAACGGGACGGAGCCCGCCGCGAGGGGGCGGCCGCCGGCCACCACCGGCAGGCCGAACTCCTGGAGCCGGAGCGGCAGCGGGTCGTCGCCGTGCAGGCTCACCAGCAGTGCGCCGTCGACGTGGCCGCTCGCCAGGTAGGCGAGGAGGTCGTCGTGGTCCTCCGGCCGGCTCAGCATCAGCAGCAGCTGGATGCGCCGCCCGGTGAGCTCCGCGTGCACGCCGCGCAGCACCCCCGCGAAGAACGGGTCACCGAGCACCCTGCTGCCCTGCTCGGAGACGATCAGCGCGATGGCGTTCGCCCTGTTGCCCGCGAGGGAGCGGGCCGCCTGGTTCGGGCTGTACTTGAGGTGGGTGATCGCCGTGTGCACGGCGTCGCGGGCCTTGGCGCTCACGTACTGCTCGCCGTTGATCACCCTGGAGACCGTCGACTTGGACACGCCGGCCAGCCGGGCGACCTCTTCGATCCGCGGGCCGGGCCTTCGCTGCCGGTCGATCTCCGTCATGACGCTCATCGTAGGAGTCCGCGACGGTGATCCGGTGTGACGAAACGCTCGTGTGTCGGGTTCGTGAGAGCGCGACCGCGATTGGGAACGGGACGGGACGCCTGTGCCGTGCAGAACGTCCCGCCCCGAAGTTCGTCAGGGCTCGGTGCCCCACGTGAGGGAACCGCCGGTGTGGGCGGTGACCCTGTCGAAGTCGGTGAGTGCGTTGCTGACGCGGTAGCTGTGGTCGTTGGTTTGGTCGAAAGAGGACCAATCGGACTTCGCGACGCGCACCTGGATGTCGCCCGTGCTCGCTCCCGCGGCGAGGCTGCCGGAGCCGAAGGAGATCTCGACGTACGCATCGGCGCCCGTGCGCGCGGCCGGCAGCTTGACCACCCGTGCCTGCACGGTGGCGCATCCGATCTGCGCCCAGTCGCACCACACCTGGTAGGTCGCCGACGGCGCGTCGCCGGTGAACCAGTACCTGATCGTCGTGGTGGTGAGGCTGACCGGCGCCGTGCCGCGGTTCGTCAGCTGGAGCGTGGCGCCGATCTGGTTCGTCGTGGCCGCGCCGGATCCCTTGTGCTGCACCGTGAGGGTGGCGGCGACGCCGGGGAGGGTGCGCGTGGCGACCGGAGCACTGGCAGCGGACACGTTGCCCGCCGCGTCCCGGGCGCGCACCGAGAACGAGTACGGCGTGTCCGGCGTGAGGCCGGTGACCCGCAGACTGGTCGTGGTCGCCGATGCCGTGACGGTAGTGCCGCTGAGCACGTCGTACCCGGCCACCCCGACGTTGTCGGCCGAGGCCGTCCAGGTCAGCGTGACGCTCGTCGGACCGGCGTCGGAGGCGGTCAGTCCACTCGGGACCGACGGTGGCTCGCTGTCCTCCACGGCGCCGCCGGGCTCGTTGCCCCACACGGTCCTCCCGTCCTGGCGCAGCGTGATCCGGTCGGTCTGGGCGACGGTGTTGCCGCTGCCGAGGCCGGTGTGGGACCAGTCGTTGGCCGGGTCCCACGAGCCCGCGCTGGTGATGCGGAACTGGACCTCCTTGCGGTACGCGGACTGCCCGGCCGGAGCCACGCCGGTGCACGGGATCTCCACGTAGTACACGGCGCCGCTGTGCTGCACCGGCGCGCCGGGTGTGCCGCACTGGTTGTAGTTCGTGGTGACCGTGATCTGGCCGGGCGTGGTGGAGCCGTCGAGCGTGAAGTAGTAGCGCAGCGTGCCGTTGAACGTCCGCGCCGGCCACGCGCTCTTGTTGAGCACGAACGCCTTGATCTCGGTGAACTGGGCGGCGCTCTGGTTCACCGACGCCTGCACGGTCAGCTCGGGGCCGTCCGGGGTCTCCGCGGCCGGGAAGGAGGCGAGCGGAGTGCCGCCGAACTCCCCGTACAGGCGGGCGAGCGCACCGGTGAAGCCCGCGTTGTAGTCGAGGGCGACCTCGTTCATCACGTAGTCGCTGCGGCTGTCGGTGTAGGCGTCGTTGTTGGTGCTGGGACCACCGACCAGCGCGCCGTAGAGCACGTGCCGGCTGACAGCGGGCTCCTGGATGCTGTCGGCCCACGAGCCGTGCGCGCCCCGGTGGTGGGGGTTGCGCGGCGGGTTGGTGCCGAACCCGACGACGTAACTCGCGTTGCGCGGGTTGTCGCCGAGGGCGTAGTTGATCTGCCGCACCCCGAAGTCGTGGTAGGTCCTGGCACGTGCACTGTCGCGTGTGGACAGCCAGTCCGAGTAGGTCAGCGCCGCGAACGCGGTGTTGGCGGCGTACCGCAGCGACCCCCAGCTGTCGAGCACCGCCTGACCGCCGGGGGAGTAGCGCACCCGGTTGCCGTTGTACCCGGTTGTCCAGAAGTCCAGCCAGCGGTTGGCGTCGGTGATGTAGGTCTGCTCACCGGTCAGCTTCGCCATCAGGACGTAGGCGCCGTAGGACTTGTCGTCCCAGGCGATGGTCCACTTGTAGGAGCGTTCCGTGCTCTGCGGCTCGGTGCCGAGCTTCTGGTACTCCGCCTTCGCCTTGGTCAGGTAGCTCGCGTCACCGGTGGCGCGGTGCAGCCAGATGGCGCCCCAGACGAGCTCGTCCTGGTAGCCGCTCCAGGAGTTGTAGAAGCTCGCGGCGTCCGTGATGCACGAGCTGTACTTGCCGCGGTAGGTGTCCGCGAAGGTGTAGAGCTGCTTGGCGTGCGTGAGCAGAGTGGCCGCGTAGGTCGGGTCGGTGTCCTTGAAGACCATCGACGCCGAGGCCATCGCGGCCGCGTACTCGCCGGCGAGGTCGGAGCCGGGACACGAACTGTCCACTTTGTACGACGGTCGGGCCATCGGCATTACCTCCGCCGACCCCCACCACGCGTGGTCGGGGTTGCCCGCGCCGACCTGCCCGTAGACGACGTTCGGGGACGGGTGCGCCTTGATGATCCAGTCGGTGCCGTGCCGCAGGTTCGCCATGAGGTGGGGGAGCTGGCCGGAGCTCACGTAGGCGGCCCGGTTCTCGACGGCGCCCCAGGCGAGCATCGACACGCTGAACGCGAAGGGCAGCCCGAACTTCACGTGGTCGCCGGCGTCGTAGAAGCCGCCGGACAGGTCGAGGCCGACGTCGGCGCCGTCGCGCAGTGCCGAGTCCCCGCGCCAGCTCACGCGGTTGTTCGCGGGCAACTTGCCCGAACGCTGGGCGTCGTAGAACCAGACCGACTTCTGCAGCGCCTCCCCGTAGTTGAACGCCGGGGCGGCCGCCGAAGGTGAGACCAGCGGGCCGGCCACCACCGCGAGCACCGCGACGAGGACGGCTGTGACAGCTCTGCGTCCGTGCACGTCAGCCTCCGATGACAGGAGTTCGGACGAATCTGGGAGCGCTCCCAGATTGGGGACTGTAACGGTCACGAAAGCAGTGCGACAGAGGCGTTTCCGCGTTCGACTCGATTCGACGGCTCGTCTGTCCGCCTCGATCGCGGCTCACTACAGTCCGGCCACCTGGGAACGCTCCCAGAATCGGGAGGTGTGTCATGACCAGAAGGCGCGGCTTCGCGCTCATGGCGGCTTTCGTCTCGGTGGCCGCGAGCATCGGCCTGGCGGTCGCGGCCCCGGCCGCGGCGGCGCCGGGCTGCAAGGTGGACTACGCGGTGCCGAGTCAGTGGAGCGGCGGGTTCACCGCGAACGTCTCCGTGACGAACCTCGGTGAGCGCGTCGACGGCTGGCGCCTGACCTGGACGTGGCCGTCCGGCCAGCGGGTGACTCAGGCGTGGAACGCCACCGTCACGTCGTCCGGCGCCGACGCCACCGCCGTCAACGCCGGCTACAACGCGGTGATCGAGCCGAACGCCTCGGTGTCCTTCGGTTTCAACGGCAGCTGGTCCGGCACCAACACGGCACCGCAGTCGTTCTCCCTCAACGGGGTCACGTGCACCGGCGACCCGGGCACACCGCCGACCACCACGACGACGACCACCACGACGACCACCACCACCGGGAACCCGGTGCCGGGCGACGCGATGGCGCAGGTGGCGGCGATGCAGCCGGGGTGGAACCTCGGCAACACGCTGGACTCCACCGGCAGCGACGAGACGTCCTGGGGCAACCCGCGCGTCACGGAGGCCTTGCTGGACAACGTGAAGGCGCAGGGCTTCAAGAGCATCCGCATCCCCGTCACGTGGGGCCAGCACCAGAGCCAGAGCCACGTGATCGAGGCGGCGTACCTGAACCGCGTCAAGGAGGTCGTCGGCTGGGCGCTGGCGGACGGCTTCCACGTGATGATCAACATCCACCACGACTCGTGGCAGTGGATCGCGGCCATGCCGTCCGACCGCACCGGCGTGCTCACCCGCTACAACGCGATCTGGACGCAGCTGGCCACCGCTTTCCGCGACTCGCCGGGCAAGCTCGTGTTCGAGAGCGTGAACGAGCCGCAGTTCACCGGCAGTTCGGGTGACGCCCAGAACGCACAGCTGCTGCACGAGCTGAACGCGTCCTTCCGCGACATCGTGCGGCGCTCGGGCGGCAACAACGCGAACCGCCTCCTGGTGCTGCCCACCCTGCACACGTCGTCCGAGCAGGCTCGCCTCGACGAGCTGGCGACGTCCATCCGCGGGTTCGGCGACCCGAACCTGGCCGCGACCGTGCACTACTACGGCTACTGGCCGTTCAGCGTGAACGTGGCCGGCGGGACGCGGTACGACGCCACCGCGCAGAAGGACCTGACCGACTCGTTCGACCGCGTGCACAACACCTTCGTCGCGCGCGGCGTCCCGGTGATTCTCGGTGAGTACGGGCTGCTCGGGTTCGACCGCCACACCGGCACGATCGAACAGGGCGAGAAGCTGAAGTTCTTCGAGCACTTCGGCTACTACGCGCGCACCAAGAAGATCACCACGATGCTGTGGGACAACGGCCAGCACCTCGGCCGCACGTCCTTCCAGTGGAGCGACCCCGAACTGGCCGCGCAGATCAAGTCGAGCTGGACCACCCGCTCCGGCACGGCGTCGTCCGACCAGGTCTTCAGCGCCCGGTCGAGCGCCGTCACCGCCAAGACGATCACGTTGAACACCAACGGAACCACGTTCACCGGCCTGCGTCAGGGCACGACCGAACTGGTGCGGGGCACCGACTACACGATCTCGGGCGACCAGCTCACCCTGACCGCCGCGGCGATGACCAGGCTGAGCGGATCACGTGCCTACGGCACGAACGCCGTGCTGACGGCCCACTTCTCCGCAGGTGTGCCGTGGCGGGTCAACCTCATCACCCACGACACACCCGTGCTGTCCGCCGCGACCGGCACCACCGGGTCGTTCGCGATCCCGACCACCTTCCGCGGCGACCTGCTCGCCACGATGGAGGCGAAGTACGCCGACGGGTCGAACGCCGGCCCGCACAACTGGACCTCCTTCAAGGAGTTCGACCGGACGTTCGCGCCGAACTACACGACCGGCGTGACGACGCTGACCCCGGAGTTCTTCGCCGAGGTCAACGACAACGCGCGGGTGACGCTGACGTTCCACTACTGGAGTGGCGCCACCGTCACCTACTACGTGACCAAGTCCGGCAGCACGGTCACCGGGAGTCTGTGACCTTCAGACCGCGGCGCAACGCGTCCACCTCGTCGGCGAACATCCGGCGTGAGATCTCCGCGCTCTCGACGAGCGAGGAACCGTGGAACGTGCCGGGGTACAGGCGCAGCTCGGTCGGTACACCCGCGTGCGCGAGCCGTCGCGCGTACTCGACGCCTTCGTCGCGCAGCGGGTCGTACTGGCAGGTGGTGACGAACGCGGGCGGGAGACCGGACAGGTCGGTGGCACGGGCCGGGGCGGCGTACGGCGAGACGTCGTCGCCGCCCGGTTCGGTGCCCAGGTAGGCGGTCCAGCTGTAGATCGCGTTGGGACGGTTCCACAGCGGGGTGTCGACGTAGTCCCGCATCGAGTCGGTGTCGAGCCGGTCGTCGAGTTCGGGGATGCCGAGGAGCTGGAAGGCGAGCTCGGGGCCGCCGCGGTCGCGCGCGAGCAGCACGGTTCCGGCGGTGAGCCCGCCACCCGCGCTCTCGCCGGCGATGCCGAGCCGCGCCGGATCGATGCCGAGCTCGCCGGCCTTGGCCGCCGTCCACGTGAGGGCCGCGTAGCAGTCCTCGACCGGCGCCGGGAACGGGTGCTCGGGAGCGAGCCGGTAGTCGATGGACACGACGACGATGTTCAGCTGGTCCACGAGCTTCAGCACGTGCGCTTCGAACATCTCGACGCTGCCGAGGACGAACCCACCGCCGTGGATGTACACCAGGCCGGGCACGGGGTTCTCGCGACCGGCCCGGCCGTAGACGCGCACCCGCACGTCCGGGGCGCCGGAGGGGCCGGGAACCGTCTCGTCGCGGACGTCGATCGGGTGGGCCGGCTCGTACACCGGGATGAGGTTCGCCAGCTCCGACTGCTGGGTGCGGGCGGCGACCAGCGCCTCGTAGTCGGTCATGGTCACCTGCGGCAGCATGTCGAGCCAGGGCAGCAGTTCGGGATCCAGGTCGTAGCTCATGGGACCAATCCTCGGCTCGGAACGGCGGTGCGGGCAGCCGACACGTGGCGGGCGATTCGGACATCCGGACAGCCACCTGTCGGGGCTATGGTGACGGGATGAAGGGCCTGCTGCTGAGGTTGTCCGGGCTGGACGCCGACGCCGAGAGCGCGGTGAGGGTGATCGGGTTCTTCGATCGCCTGATCACCGAACGCGCGGGCCTGGACGCGTTGGTGCGCAGCACGTCCGAACTCGCCGGATGCCCGGTCGGCCTGCACGCGCTCGGCCAGGGCCTTCAGCTGCGCGCCGACGCCGGGGGCGCGGTCACGGCGGGTCCGGTGCCCGCGAAGGCCTCGGTCCGCGCGCTCGAAGGTGGTGTGGAGGTCTGGGTCGCCCGGCAGGGCGCGCCCGCACCGCTGGACGACATGCTGCTGGAACGGTTCGCGATCGCCGCCGCCGTGCTGCTCGAACACTCCAGCGTGCCCTTGCCGGAACTGGGCGATCCCGCGCTGATCGAGCTCGTCCTGTCCGAAGGCGTCGGCACGGCGGAACGTTCTCGCGCGCTGCATCTGCTCGGCATCGCCGCCACGACGCCGTTGCGCGTGCTGGCGGCCACCGGGGAGGTGCCCGGACGGTCGGTGCTGCTGGGGGCCGTGCGCGCGGTGCTGACCACCGAGGTCCCGGAGACCACCGGACGGCTCGGGGTCGGCCCGTCGCTGCCCGCGATCGACGCGGCCAAGTCGTGGCAGGCCGCGCGGACGGCGTTGCGGTACACATCGGACAGTGATCCGGTGGTGTGGTGGGAAAAGCTTGGTGGCTTGGCACTTCTGGCCGAGCAGGTCGCCCTGGCGGACATCGATGCGTTGCCCGACGTGCGCGCGCTCGACCGGCTGGCCGCGGAGCCCGGCATGATCACGATGCTGGACGCGTTGTGCGCCACGGCTTCGGTGCGCAAGGCCGCGGCGGCGTTGCACCGGCACCACAGCACGATGACCGCGCGTCTCGCCCGCGTCGAGTCGGTGCTCGGGTTCGAGCTCGACTCGGCGGGCGGTCGGTTCCGGCTGCATCTTGCGTTGATGCTGAGGCGGCTGCGGGAGAACGCCGCTGACTA
>NZ_JAXAVV010000057.1:0-8289 GCF_033949925.1 Lentzea kristufekii | reverse complement strand
TCGCGTTCGGTGCAGTCGATGTCGAGGCGGCGGATCTCATCGATGCGGCACCCCGCGAACAGCCAGACGCCGACCAGGGCGCGGACCATCTCGATCGGGTAGTACAGGCGTCGCCGAGCACCAGCCGCAGCCGTACGGGTTGCCCGCACCGTGCACGCCTGAGCCTCGCCCCGACCGACAACGAGCACATCGCGCACAGCATCCGGCTCGGTGCTCACCGCGGTGTGAACACGACCCGCACCGCGCCGGCGGGCAACGTGAGATGATCGTCCACACTCGCACCGGTGAGCAGCTCCGTGCCGCCACCAACGGGAATCATTTCGGTCTCGCGGGTGTGGTTGATCGCGAACAGGTACCGCCCCTGCTCCCCCGTGCGCTCGACTACCTCGACGTCACGGGGGAGGTCACGCGACGGGATCTTGGCCTCGGCGGCTGCAGCCAGCAGCACCGCCTCCACCCCATCCCTTGCGAGGCAGGTCGAGACGTACCAAGCGCTGCCCCGCCCGTGTGGATGCCTGGTGACCGCGGGCCGGCCGGCGGCAGGACCATCCACGTAGTTCCAGACGGGCACGGCGCCGCTCAGACTCACGAACTCCGACCACACCCCGCCGCTCATCCCGCTGTCCAGCCGGACTCGCTGGTCTGCCCGCAGCGGAGCGAACTCCTCCACCGTCAGGCCGAGCACGTCACGCAGCGCGCCGGGATGCGGTCCGTTGTGGATGGTGTCGTGCTCGTCCACGATCCCGGAGAAGCACGATACGACCAGGACACCACCGTCCTCGACATAGCGACGCAAGTTCTCCGACGCGACCTCCGTCATCGCGTACAGCGCGGGCACGACGACCAGGGGGCGACCACGAAGACCTGCTTCCGGGTGGGCGAAGTCCACGGTGAGGTGCAGGTCGTACGCGGCGGCATACCAAGATTCGGCTCGTTCGCGGGCGTCGAGGTCGCCGCTCGGCCGCCACTCGAGCCGTTGCGCCCACCAGGACTGCCAGTCCCACAGCATGGAGATGTCGGTCGCCACCTCGCTGCCGCGGATCGGGGCGAGCTTGCCGAGGTCCTCGCCGAGGCGCACGACCTCGCGCCAGATCCTGCTCTCCACACCGGCGTGCGGGAGCATCGCCGAGTGGAACTTCTCGACGCCGAAGCGGGACGCTCGCCACTGGAAGAACATCGCGCCGTCCGAGCCGCGGGCAACGTGCGCGAGGCTGTTGCGCGCCATCTCCCCCGGCCCTTTGGCGACGTTGCGGTGCTGCCAGTTCACCGCGCTGGTGGAGTGCTCGAGCAGCAGCCACGGCCGTCCGCCCGCCAGTGAGCGCGTGATGTCGGCGGTCATCGCGAGATTCACGTGGGCGCGTTCGTCCTCGGCGACCAGGTAGTGGTCGTTGGTGACGACGTCGACCGCGCTCGCCCACGACCAGTAGTCGACCGACTGGCACTGCGACAACGCGGCGTGGAAGTTCGTGGTCACGGGGATGCCCGGCGACTCGCGGCGCAGGACGTCCCGCTCCCGCATGAAGTTCGCCAGCATCTCGTCGTTGGTGAAGCGCAACCAGTCCAGTTCCTGTGCCTGGTTGCCGACGGTGGGGGTGAGCCTCGGTGGCTCCACCTGTTGCCAGGAGTTGTAGGTCTGGCCCCAGAACGTAGTACCCCAGGCCTCGTTGAGCTCCTTGACGGTGATGTAGCGGTCGGCGAGCCAGCGGCGGAACGCGGCGGCCGAGATCTCGCAGTAGCACGCGCTCACCGGAGCGCCGTACTCGTTGTGCACGTGCCACATCGCGAGGGCCGGGTGCCTGCCGTAGCGACGGCCCAGCTGCTCGGCGATCGACACCGCCGCCTGCTGATAGGCGGGCG
The DNA here is from genome assembly GCF_033949925.1 of Lentzea kristufekii. NCBI lineage: Bacteria > Bacillati > Actinomycetota > Actinomycetes > Pseudonocardiales > Pseudonocardiaceae > Lentzea > Lentzea kristufekii. The sequence continues at coordinate 6,432 of NZ_JAXAVV010000057.1, read as the reverse complement.
AGCTGTGGCAGATCGTGCCGCGGCCGCCGAACGCGTAGCGCACGCCCTCGCGGCTGACCGGTAGCGCCGAGGGGAACCGCTCGTAGAACCAGGCGGGCGGCACCACCGTCGGCGTCGCGAGGTCAACCCGGATCTCGTTGTCCTGCAACAGCTCCAGCAGCTGATCCAGCCAGCCGAAGTCGTACTGCCCCTGCACGGGCTCTAGCAGTGCCCACGTGAAGATCCCGATGCTGACCATGGTCACACCGGCCTCGCGCATCAGGCGGACGTCCTCCTGCCAGACCGGCTTCGGCCACTGCTCGGGGCTGTAGTCGCCGCCGTAAGCCAGCACGTCCAAGCCGACCGGCCAGTGCCGCCGCTCCATGCGCACCTCTATCTCTGTGATCGTGCACAGCAATGAATATCGCCATAAACGTTTTACAACCGTACATACCGGCTAACGTGCCTGTCGAGACGCCACATTTGGTGTGAACGTACACAGCGTTCCAGTCTCTCATCCCCGGACATTCGGGGGACGGACGCAGCGCGGCACCGCCTGCAGCCATCTCCCTCATGGGCTCTCTGACATTCTCCGCCTGCAACGGCGCCCCGGTCCCTTCCGCCGACGTGCCTGTCGAACCGACCCGTGGTCGTGGGCGAACCTCCAGATGGCGGCGGACATGTGGAACGCAGACGACACCGAGATCAGCGTGCAGGAACAGAGTGGTGGTGACGGCCTCGTCAACGAGGACAATCACAGCCACGACGTCGGGCGGCTGACGGACCTGGTGCAGGCGGAGTATCCAGATGATCCCGACACTGGTGTCCAACGACGTGCTCACCGACGTTGCCGAGTTCGCCGGCACCACAGCAGACGGGACCCACGTCGTGGCGCACGTGTGGTGACGCCTGGAAGGCAGCCATCGACGGACGAGTCCTCACGAAGCGCGCCGACTTCGGCGGTGAGCTGGTCACCAGCGCACAGGACACCAGGGGAGATGGAAGTTGACGCCGATATCGGCAGTGGAACGCGAGCTCGGTCACGACCCGGCAGGTCGCGTGTTGACGGCTGCGACGAAGAGCCGCGGCGAGCTCTTCGTCACCTTACGTTCCTGCCCGGCACCGACCTCCGGGGAGACCGTTGTGGGGCTGACGGCCCACCGCGACGGCGTCTTCTGGGGGCACGCTCACCTCGGTGATCCTCACCGAGGTGCTGATGCCGCCGATCACCCCCGTCGTGCCGCACTACCTGCTGCTCACCAGAACAGGCGTGGTCGGAGCCGCTGGTCGGTGCTGCTGCCCAGCGTGCACAGCCCGGACGGCATCTACCTGGCCGCGTCCACGCCCACGCGGCGGTGCCGGACGCGGTGCTGGACGCGACGCGGGTGAGCGAGCCGCCTGGTCACTGCAGCTGCAGTGGGTTCGATCGGACCCGACCTCGACACCCTGGTGATCACCGGCGCGCTGCTCTCGATCGTTCCCCTGATCGCGCTGTTCCTCGGGTTGCCGCGCCACTGGCGAGTCGTTTTGCTCTCCGGAGTCGTAAAGTCATGACCACCGACCGGAGTAGATGAGGGCTGATGACCGACACAACGCCACGGCGGCGCGCACGCTCGCAGCGGCCGCCGACCATCATCGACGTCGCGGAGCAAGCCGGAGTCTCCCGTGGCACCGTGTCGCGTGTCCTGCAGGGCGGGCGCAACGTGAGCCCGGCGGCCCGGGACGCGGTCAACGCCGCGATCCGCAAGCTCGGCTACGTGGTCAACCGCGCGGCCCGCAGCCTGGTGACCCAGCGGGCGGGCTCGGTGGCTTTCCTGCTGTCGGAGACCCAGGACCGGCTGTTCGGCGACCCGAACTTCACGACGCTGCTGACGGGCTGCACCACCGCGCTCGGCGAGCACGACATCCCGCTCATCCTGATCACCGCCGGTACCGAGGCCGAACGCCGCCGCATCGCCCCGTTCCTCTCGGCACACCACGTCGACGGTGTGCTGCTGATCTCCTCGCACCGCGGCAACCCGATGATCGACCATCTGCACCGGGCGAACCTGCCGTTCGTGTGCTGCGGCAAGCCACTCGGCGAGCACGGCAGACTGTCCTATGTGGCCTCCGACGACCACGAGGGCGCCAGGACGATGGTGCGCCACCTCGTCGAGTCCGGCCGCAGGCGCATTGCCACGATCACCGGCCCGCAGGACACGCCCGGCGGGGTCGAACGGCTGCGGGGCTATCGCGAGGTGCTCAACGAGCACGGCATCGACTACGACCGCCGGCTGGTGGCGACCGGAGACTACAGCAGGGCGAGCGGCGAGTCGTGCATGCAGCAGCTGCTCACGGCGGTGCCGGACCTCGACGCTGTTTTCGTCGCCTCGGACCTGATGGCCGACGGGGCGCTGTCGGCCATCGAGCGGACAGGCCGGCGCGTACCGGATGACATCGCTGTCGGCGGATTCGACGACTCCCCGGTCGCGACCGCCGTCCAGCCGCAGCTGACGACCATCCGTCAACATTGGACCCGCATCAGCGAAATGATGGTGCGCCAGCTGCTCGCCCAGATCGCCGGCGAAGGACCAGCCACGGTGATCTTGCCTACCGAGCTCGTGATCCGCGAGTCCGCCTGAGCCACTGACCGGACCAATCGCGTGCGATCTGACAAGAGATCCTTGTGCACGTTGTACGAGTCATGGCCAAGGATCTTCGAATGTATCTCGTGACTGCCGGGCGGCGCTCTTCCCGCAGCACCGCCGGCGCCGGCTGCCCGCTGACGTCGCGACCTCCTTCGATCTCCTCACCCGCGTCGTGTGACGGTGACCCCGAGCCCTGCCGCGGCGAGGGCGACGGCGACGAGCGCCGGCGTGGAAATGCGATGACAAAAGGAAATGCCCGCCTTTCCCCACGGGCACGCCGAGGCGCTTGGAGCAGGCTGAGCTGTGGAACACGGCCAGTCCCTGGAAAGAGATCGCCAGCGCCGCCGCCACTCGGTAGATCGTCGACGTACGTGGAGGGCGGAGTCCGTGCCCTCCACCCTCCACGTGGTCACTTGCCGAGGCCTTCCAGTGAGCGCTGCGCCGCGGCCAGACCGTCGGCCGGCTGGACGGTCCCGTCGCAGATCTCCCCGATGATGGTGCCGAACCCCTTCTGCATGCTGCCCCACTCCGGCGTCATCGGAGGTGTGTAGGCGAATTCGGCCGACTGTCGGAAAGCGGACATGTCGACGTCGGAGATCGCCCAGGACGGGTGCAGGAACTCCTCGCTGTCCTGCACCTCGCGGTTGGCAGGAGCGTCCTGGCCACTGGTGGCGATCGGCCGCTGGCCTTCGACACCGGTCAGAAAGTCGAGCACCTTGAACGCGAGCTCGGGACGCTTGCTGGACTTGGTGATCGCGAGACCGCTCTGGAACGAGATCGTCGCCTGTTTGACGTTCTTGAACAGTGGCGAGTTGCCCCACCGGATCTGCGGCGCCTGCTTGAGCGAGGCGATGTTCCAGAACCCCGTCATGATCATCGGCGCGTTGCCCTGGGCGAAGAGTTGATCGGGGCTGGAGATCTTCAGTGCCTCGTAGTCCTTTTTGGATGATGCGACGTGGTGCTTGCGCACGAGGTCAACGTAGAACTGCATCGCCTTGACGTGCTGCTGCGAGTTGATCACCGGCTTGCCCGCGTCGCCGCGGATCCTGCCTCCGTTCTGCAACATGAACGACATCCACCACGGCCACCAGTCACCGGCGGCGCATCCATAGCGCATGGTCCTGTCACCCATCCTGACCGTCAGCTTCTCGGCGGCGGCCAGGAAGTCCGGCCACTTCCAGTCGACGGTCGGGTAGGCGACGCCGTCCTTGTCGAGGAGATCCTTGTTGTAGTACAGGACCATGGGACCGCTGCGATCAGGCAGCGCCCACGTCTTGCCGTCGCGGTCGTAGGAGTGCGCGGCCCGCTCGCCGAACCGCTGGACCAGATCCAGCTCTTCCGTCTGGAGGTAGTCGTTCAGCGGCAGCAACTGGTTCTTGCTGCTGCAGCTGTGCACCGACTCGGCGACTTGGACGATGTCGGGCGGGTGCCCTCCTCACACATCTTCTGGATCTTGTTGCCGTAGTCGCCGTTGCTGACGTGAACCAGCTTGACGTTCACCCCGCTGACGCGTTCGCTCGCTAGGTCGGCGCGCTGCTGGTAGGTCTTGGCGTCCTGCTCGCCACCCCACACCGCCACGGTCACCTCGCGTTCGGGTGCGGGCGACGACGCGGGCGCGGAACAGGCGGACGCGAGCAGGCAGGTCACGGACGTGGCGATCGCGGGCACAGCTCTGAACGGGCGGCGTTGGCCCATGGACGTTTCCCCTCGAAATGGTCAGTCGAGCAGATGCGTTTCGAAGGCGAGCACGACCATGCCGAGAGACACCGGATCTTCCAGGTGCCGGCACAGAACCGCGGTCGCGGCGTCGAGCGGAGTCACGAGCGCGTACTCCTTGATCACCGGAGTGACCGCTGACGCCAGCGGCTCCCCGAGAGCGGCGCTGACCCAGCCACTGAACACGATCAACTCCGGGTTGAGCGTGTTGACGGCGTAGGCGAGCGCCAGACCGAGCGGCCGGGCGAACAGTGTGAGCGTTTCCACCGCCGCAGAGTCCCCGTCGTGCACGGCTCTCGCGAGCCGCACCACGGTCTCCTCCTGGTCGTCCGGAGCGAGCAGCCCACTGTCCGGGTCGACCTCGGCGAGCAGGCGGATCAGCGCACCTGCCCCGACGTAGGCCTCCACACACCCGAGGTTTCCGCACCGGCAGGCCTCGCCACCGACGTGGAGCACGGTGTGCACCCACTCCCCCGCGCTGTTCGTCGCAGCGCGGAGCAACCGACCGCCGGCGACGACACCCAGCCCAACACCGGTTCCCAGGTTGACCACGATCACGTCGTCCCGGTCCCGCGCCGCGCCGAACATCTGCTCCGCCTGGGTGATCGCCTTCAACGGGTTGTCCAGCAGCACCGGCACGTCGCAGTCGCGCTCGAGCAGCGATCGGAACGGCACCTGGTGCCAGCCCCAGTTCGGCGCGTGCGCCGACACGCCGCCTTCCTGGTCGACCTGACCCGGCAGACTGGCGCCGAACGCGCTCACCGGGCTGCCCGACCACTGCTCCCGGACGGCCCTCACACAGGCGAGCACGTGGCCAGCAACGGACTCCGGCTGGTTGTCGTCAACCGGCACCGCTACCCTCCTGTGCGCAAGCCGCGTCATCGACTGGTCGAACAGCTCGGCGGTCACGTACGTCTCGGCTACGCCCACTCCCACGACCAACGAGCCACCACCGCGCAGCGTCAGCCGCGTGGCAGGCCTCCCCCGCCGGTGCGTGGCCCCGTCGTCTCCTCCAGAAAGCCGGCTTTCACCAGTTCCCCGACGATGGTGCCGACCGTGCCGACGGACAGGCCGAGCTGGTTCGCCAGCTCCAGCCGCGTCCGCGGTTCGCCACCGTAGAAGCTCCGCACGACCTCGACGCGCTGTGTCCGCCTCAGATCGCCCGAATGCGTCAGTCGCATGAACCTGTTCCTTGTGCCGCACTCTGCCGGGCACAGTACGTGATCTTCATTCATTTTGAAGAGGTTCTTTCAACGGCCAGCAGAAGTGCGTCGAAGGCTCATCAGGATGTTTGCACGTACAACCGTACGTCCGACCCTGCGCTGTTGACGACACTGCGCGAGCGGGCAGCCCGTGGACCGGCCGTGCGCCATGACCAGATCGACTTCCTACGAGACCTGACCGGCAGCCATGGCGAACCAGGTCCTGCATGCCCGCCGCGCTTCAGTTGAGGTTCACGGCCAGCGTGCCGTGCGGGCACCCGGACCACACCGGCCTGCCTCGAGTCAGTCTGATTCAACCGGCGTTGTCGAATGCGGCAGTCGAACTTCGACGAGCCTGTGCACGTGCACAGAAATCCGTTGCATCACTCTTGAAACGATCGGCAACATGCGGTTCCATCAGAGTGAATCGTGCGAATGAGCATCTGTGCACGTTCACAGAAATGAGCCCGCGCTACCCCTGCTCAACTTCGATCAAAGGAGATCGAATGACCGCATGCGGCACTCGCCGTGCAGGTAGGGCCGCCTCTCTGCCCACGGCGGTCACGCTTCCTACGGTGCTGGCGGCCCCTGCCGCGACTCCGGCGACTCACGCCACACACCGGACGCGGAGGTCCCGACCGCTGTGGCAGGCCGATCACCCTGTAACAGCCGGTGCCGCAACGGGTGGCTGCCGACCGGCATCCGGTCGGCGCTGACCACATCAGCACCGCTCTGACTTCTCTTCACCGCCCCTGCCGAGGAAGAGGTACCGCACCATGTCCCAAATCCCGCTGTCCCCAGCGGATCCGCACCACTTGCGAGCAGGTGGTCAACTCCGCGCACCGCTGCGAAGAGCGGCGAGCGCCTTCGCGGCTGCTCTCGGCATTCTGGCGTCCGCTGTCACCCCG
>NZ_JAXAVV010000056.1:0-8998 GCF_033949925.1 Lentzea kristufekii | reverse complement strand
CAGCAGCCGCTCGGCGTCACCGGTCAGAGACAACAGATCATCGGTTTCGGGCCGCAGCCGCAGACACCGGTTGATCAGAGTTCGTTTGGTGAGCGGGACCAGGTCGTCGCGTAGTGGTGAGGGTGCTCCGATCATGACGCCCCACAAGGTGTTGAACGCCTGGGTTCGGGACTTGACCGCGCTGGTGCGGGTGACTCGCAGGGTGCGGATCACCTCAACGCTGCCCGTTTTGGCCTTGGGAGTCGCGGTCGAGGTCCGCCCGTGGACCGCTCGGGCGATCTGCTCGGCGTCGAGACGATCGGACTTGCCGTCCATGCGCCGTGCCAGCCGATTGGGCTGGTTGACTTCGACGACATCGATACCGGCCTTGGTCAGGAACCGGGTGAGAGTGGCGCCGAACGAACCGGTGCTCTCCACCCCGATCACGCCGACGCGACCGTGGCCGCGCATCCATTGCAGCAACTGTTGATAGCTGTGGTCGGTCGCGGGGAACTCCTGGTGACCGAGCAAACGGCCGTGCTCATCGATGACCGCGGCGTAGTGGGTGCGTTTGTGGGTGTCGACACCACCGATGACAGGTGTGGCAGGGCTTGTCATGCTGAACTTGCTCCTCCGTGAGGCTGCTCTGACGGATCGAGCGAACCGGCCGGGCGGAGCGACAGGTCTGTGACGGGGCTTCTGGCCAAGCTCCTATCAGGTCAGTTCCGGCTGGCTGGTGCGCACCACGGTGCCGCACCAGAGCCGGCCGACAAATCGAACGCAGGACACCACGGTCATACCTTGGCCGGAGTCAGACCAGCTCTGCTGCAGCACCACGACCAGACTCACAGATCTTGCCGTTGGTCTGTGGCCGGTAGGGGCGGGTGCGTTTGTGGGTGATCCCGGCGGCGGTGAGCGTGTCGCGCCAGAGCAGGGACTTGTAGCAGGAGCCGTTGTCGGTGAGTACTCGTGCGACCGTGATTCCGTTGGTGTGGAAGAAGAGTTGTGCGCGTTGCCCGAACGCGACGGCGGTCTCTTTGCGTTCGTCGGGCAGGATTTCGCTGTAGGCGAGCCGGGAGTGGTCGTCGACCGCGTTGTGCAGGTAGCTGTAGCCGATGACCGGGTGGCAGTGCGCTCGGGCCGGCGTACTGGCACGAGCGTTGCGTCGTCCTGTGCCGCGTCCGTGTACGCGGTGTCCGCCGCCGTTGGGGATGTTGCCCAGCTTCTTGATGTCGACGTGGACGAGGTCGCCGGGGGCGGGGTGTTCGTAGCGGCGGATCGGTGTGCCGGTGGCGCGGTCCAGGTGCCGCAGCCGGGCAAGCTGGTAGCGGCGCAGGACACGGTGCACCGTGGAGGGGTTGAGTCCGAGCAGGTAGGCGATACGGGCGGGTCCCCAGCGGCGGTCCAGCCGGACCTTGACGATCCGCCGCTCCTGGCGGGGATGGGTGCGGTTGGGGTTGTTGCGCGGACGTGAGGACCGGTCGGCCATGCCTGCGGGGCCGTCGGCGCGATAGCGGTCGGCCCAGCGTTTCGCGGTGCTCACCGAGACTTGGAACCGTTCAGCGGCTCGCCGCAGCGGCCATCCGTCCTCGACGACACACCGGGCCAGGCGCAGCCTGCCCCTCTCGGTCAGCGGTGCGTTAGCGTGGGTAATTGAGGGCCTCCTGGCTAGCCGGTGCAGATGTCGCAATCCACACCGAACCCGGAGGTCCTCCCTCATTCCAAGATCATCCGATCACGTGATCGCGGACTTGTCACGTTGCCGGCGACGAGTGCATTCGCCCGGCGTGAATTGCGAGATCTGATGGGGAAAGTCGGTGCTACCCCTTGCGCGTACAGCTGGAAAGCGCTTTCCTTGCGGCAGGAACAGGCGCGGAATTCGCTACAGGGCGGTGAGTTTTGGCTATTCGACGGTCGAATCGATGGTCGAAAAGGGTCTGGGGGCTTGCTCTCGGCTGCGTGGTCGTGGCCGGGCTGTGCGCCACCGGGGGTACGGCCCAGTCCGCGGCGGTCGAGCAGGTCCGGCCGGCCGGGCGTGCGGTCGACTTCACCGGAGCGTGGAAGTTCGCGCTGGTCAACAAGACCGGTGAGGACGTGCCGCAACCGGACGCGCAAGATCCGGCGTGGCGGGACACGCGTCTGCCGCACGACTGGAGCATCGGTCTCGACCCCGTCGAGGGGCAGCACACGGGAGCGGGCACCGGCTTTCTGCCCGGCGGTCTCGGCTGGTACCGCAAGACGTTCACCTTGCCGTCATCGATGGCGGCGAAGAAGGTGTCGATCGAATTCGACGGCGTCTACATGGACTCCCAGGTTTATCTCAACGGCGTATTGCTCGGCCACCATCCTTACGGTTATACCGGTTTCGCTTACGATCTCGGTTCGCACGCGCGCACCGACGGAACGCCGAACGTTCTCGCGGTCAAGGTGCGCAACCAGGTGCCGAGCAGCCGCTGGTACTCGGGCAGCGGTATCTACCGCGACGTCCGGCTGGTGGTGACCGAGCCGGCGCACGTGACGCGCCACGGTGTGCAGGTGACGACGCCCGATCTGGCCGACACGATCAAGTCCGGCTACGCCACGATGCGCGTGGCCACCACCGCCGTCAGCGAACAGGGTGAGACCCAGGCCGAGATCGTGTCGACGGTGAAGGATCCCCATGGCCGGGTCGTCGGCAGGGGGACGGCGCGTGCCGCTTTGGCCGCGCAACCGAGCACCGCGACCACCGATGTGCGGATCGGCAAGCCCGCCCTGTGGTCGGTGGACCAGCCGAACCTGTACACGGTGGACACCGAGATCCGGGTGCGGGGCGAGGTCGTCGACACCGTGCGCACGCGCACGGGCGTCCGGCACTTCTCCTTCGACCCGGACAACGGGTTCTCGCTCAACGGCGTGGAGATGAAGCTCAAGGGCGTCAACCTCCACCACGACCTCGGCGCGCTCGGCGCGGCGGTCTCCACGGACGCGATCGTCCGGCAGCTGCGGATCATGAAGAGCATGGGCGTGAACGCCGTGCGCACCTCGCACAACCCGCCCTCGCCTGAGTTCGTCCAGGCGTGCGACGAGATGGGGATCCTGCTGCAGGTCGAGGCGTTCGACACCTGGCGCGCTCCCAAGGTGCGCTACGACTACGGCCGGTTCTTCGACACCCACAGCAGCACCGACCTCCGCGAGATGGTGCACGCCGCCAAGAACTCCCCGGCCGTGGTGATGTGGTCGATCGGCAACGAGATCCCGGACTCGAGCGGGGCAGCCGGTCCGCCGATCGCCCGCCGGCTGATCGACGACGTGCGCGCCGTCGACACCACCCGCCCGATCGTGATGGGCAGCGACCGGTACCGCCGCGTTCCCGCGGTCGGCTCACCGCAGGACCAGATCCTGCAGATGCTCGACGGGCTGGGACTGAACTACAACAACGCCTCCTCGATCGACGAGCTGCACACCCGTTATCCCACCAAGTTCTTCTTCGAGGCCGAGTCCTCCTCGTCCACCTCGACCCGCGGCTACTACCAGGATCCGGACCAGCTCAACACCGGCGAGAACTACACGCCGGGCAAGCGGAACACGTCGTCCTACGACAACAACCTGGAGACGTGGACGTACAGCGGTGAGTACGGGTTGAAGAAGGACCGCGACCGCAAGTGGTTCGCCGGGCAGTTCCTGTGGACCGGGATCGACTACATCGGCGAACCGACGCCGTACAACGTGTTCCCGGTGAAGTCGTCGTTCTTCGGCGCCGTCGACACCGCGGGTTTCGCCAAGGACTTCTACCACCTGTTCCGCAGCCAGTGGAGCACCGATCCGATGGTGCACCTGCTGCCGATGAACTGGACCGGCCACAAGCCGGGTGAGCCGGTGTCGGTGTGGGCGTACAGCAACGCGGACACCGTCGAGCTGTATCTCAACGGGAAGTCGTTGGGGGAACAGAAGTTCGACACGAAGACCACCACGTACGGCGCGAGGTACCTGGAGACCACGGAAGCGACCGGCGACGACAAGACGGTCACCACCGGTCCGTTCCCCGGTAGCTACACCAGTCCGAACAGCAGCGTGGGCAAGCTGCACCTGACGTGGTCGGTGCCGTTCCAGCCGGGCCGCCTGGTGGCGGTCGCCAAGCGCGGGGGAGTGGTGGTCGCCCGTGACGAGGTCCGCACCGCAGGCGAGCCGCACGCGATCAAGCTGACGCCCGACCGCAGGGTGACGAAGGCGGACGGGAAGTCGCTCACGTTCGTCACGGCCGAGGTCGTCGACCGCGCGGGCGTGGTCGTGCCGGACGCGGACGACCTGATCTCGTTCCAGGTCCGCGGCGGCAGTCTGGCCGGCCTGGACAACGGTCGTCAGGAGAGCGCGGAGAACTACCAGGCGAGCTCGCGCACCGCGTTCAACGGCAAGGCGCTGGCGATGGTCCGATCAGGACAGTCGCCGTCCGCGATCACGGTGACAGCGCGCGCTTCCGGTCTGCGCACGGCGACCGCGATGGTCGCGGCGATCGGCGGGCGGCCCGGCCGCACGGCGGCCGCCGCGGAGCCGGCACAGGAACCGGTTGCGGCCCCTGTTCCCACAGCGGACGCGAGCTACTCGGGCGCCCGCACCACGATCCCGGCCGCGATGCTCGACGGCAACCCGTCGACGTACTGGTCGAACTACTACCTCAAGCGCGCCACGGGTTTGCTGCCCGCGGTGAGCCGCGCGCACGCGACGGACTGGGTGTCGCTCCCTGCCGGCGAAGAGCCGACCGGCTCGGTGCAGATGTCCTTCCTCACCGACGCGTCGCACGCGCGACCCGCCTCGATCGCGGTGTCGTACTGGAACGGCAGGGAGTTCGTGCCGGTGCGCGACTCCAGGATCGAGTGGGCCACCGAACCCGGCAAGCCGACCAGCATCAGGTTCGCTCCCGTGCGGAGCGACCGCATCCGTCTTGAACTCACCAGTTCCGCACCGGGGACCGCACAGGGGTTCCTGGGTGTTTCGGAAGCAACGGTGTGCTCTGGTCGCTGATCGTGCTCGCGGTCGTGATGCTGGCGCCGTTCGTGATCGTGGCCCTCAACGCGCTGAAGTCACCGGCGCAGTACGCGTCCGACGGGCCGCTGGCGTTGCCCAGCGACATCACCTTCCAGGGGATCATCGACTTCTGGGACCGGGTCGATTTCGGTCAGAAGCTGCTCAACAGCTTCGTCGTCAGCGGTTCGGTCGCGGTGCTGGCGGTCGTCGTGTCGGTGCTGAACGCGTATGCGCTGGGGATCGGCCGGGTCCGCGGCAGACTGTGGATTCTGATCGCCTTCCTCGTGGCGAACACGTTGCCGCAGGAGGCAATGGTGTACCCGTTGTACTTTCTGGCCAAGGAGACCGGGCTGTACGACACGCAGCTCAGCGTGATCATCATCTTCACGATCATCCAGGCCGCGTTCGGCACCTACCTGTTGTCCTCGACGTACGCCGGGTTTCCGCGCGAGCTGCTCGAGGCGGCCAGGTTCGACGGCGCGAACAAGTGGCAGACCCTGGTCCGGATCGTGGTGCCGGTCAGCAGGCCCACCCTGGGTGTGCTGTTCGTCTTCTCGTTCATCTGGACGTGGAACGAGTTCTTCCTGCCGCTGGTCCTGCTGATCTCCAACGACACCCAGACCGTGCCGGTCGCACTGGGTGTGCTGCAGGGCCAGCGGCTGATGGACGCGACGATGACCAGCGCCTCGGCGCTGCTCGGCGTGATTCCCGCCATCGCGTTCTCCCTGATCTTCCAGCGCACCCTCACCCGTGGCATCACCGCGGGAGCGGTCAAATGAGGGAGGCGGTGAGGCATTCGCCGCCGTGTGCGGTCCAGGTCCGCTGAGTCGAATGCCCTTGGTTCCCTCTGCCAGCGGTTGCCCGGCAGCACCGAGGATGCGCGGCGGACCTGGCGACAGGGCCGCCCCGTTCTCTTTGCCCCTGGCCCGGTTCCGATCGCTGCCCCGGTTCCCACGTGCCCGCCGGTGCGCCCTCCCCTGGACGTGCGCTGCCCGCCCCCTGAGCCGTCAGCCAGGTTTGCTGCTCGAAGCGAACACAACCACCACGAGGAGAAGAGGCATCAGTGATCGCCCACCGTCGAATCGCGCCGAGAGCGCTTGCCACCGCGTTATGTGCGTTGGCCGCTGTGTTCCTCTCGATCGCACTCGTCCCAGCGGGGCCGGCCAACGCCGCGAGCTCCACGTACTACGTCAGCGCGGCCGGGAACGACACCAACGCCGGGACCAGCAGCGACGCGCCCTGGCGCACGCTGGGCAAGGTGAACTCGACGACTTTCCAGCCAGGCGACACCATTCGCTTCCGCGCGGGTGACAGCTGGGCAGGGCAGTTGTGGCCGAAGGGGTCCGGTGTGGACGGTGCCCCGATCGCCGTCGACCGCTTCGGAGACGGCGCCAAGCCGAAGCTCGTCGGCCAGGGTGCGGTCGGCGAGGTGGTGCGGCTGTTCAACCAGGAACACTGGGAGATCCGCAACCTCGACGTGTCGAACGCGAAGCCGGCGACGGGGACGCCCGGCGCGAACCTCGGTGACTTCCGCGGCATCGGCGTGCACGGCGACAACGGCAGGACCCTGCGCCACTTCGTGGTCGACTCGGTCGACGTGCACGACGTGACGGGCGAGGTCAAGTGGATCGGCGGCGACCCGGCGGACAACTCGCCCGGTGTCACCTGGAAAACCGGCTGGGACCGTTCCAAGAACACGGGCGGCATCGTCTTCACCACCACCGTCCCCAACATCGCGGCACCCGGCAATCCGACCGTGCTCACCGGTATCACCGTGCAGAACTCCACGATCAAGAACACCTCGTTCGCGGGCGTCACGGTGAAGCAGTACACCGGTGACGCGCCGGGAGCCGTCCGGACGGGCTGGGGCACCCGCCGAACGGCCGACGACGTCCTCTTCCGCCCGCACACCAACGTCACGATTCGCGGCAACTACATCACGCAGGCGAACACCGCCTTCGGCGGCAACGGCGTCTACCTCACCAACGTCCGGGACGGGCTCGTCGAACGCAACGTGATCGACCGGGTCGGCGTGTCCGGTATCGAGACCTACTACGCCGACCGGGTCACCGTGCAGCACAACGAGGTCATGGGGACCCACCACGCCCAGGGCAGTGCCGACGCGAACGGCCTCGATCCCGACGTGGGCACCACCAACCAGCTGTTCCAGTACAACTACCTGCACGACAACGGCGACGGCATCCTGCTCTGCGGGTGCGGCACGCCCAGGTTCGGCAGCGCGGTGATCCGCTACAACGTCGTGACCGGCAGCAAGCGGTGGAACCTCCACATGTGGCAAGAGGCAGGCACGGTGGCGACCATCCACAACAACACCTTCTACAGCACCGAAGCGCCGAACATGGTGAGCGGCAACAACTCCGGCAGGGCCACGCTGACCAACAACCTGTTCGTGTCCGGCCGGTCCGCCTCGTTCCTGCAACAGTCGAGCCTCACCTACAGCAACAACGGGTACTCGTCGAACCTCACGTCGCGGCCCTCGTCCGATTCGAGGCGCGTCGTCGGCGATCCGAGGTTCGTCAATCCCGCGGTCAGGGGACCCTACGGCGACGAGAACGGACCGAGGCTCGACACGGCGGCGAACTTCGCGCTCCAGGCCGGATCGGTGTTCGTCGACGCCGGTGCCACCGTCACCGGCAGCGGCGGTCGCGACTTCGCCGGAACACCCGTGCCGAGCGGGAGCCGACCGGACATCGGCGCGTTCGAGCGCGGCGGACCGGCGCCCGGCATCTCGTTCGAGGAGTCGTTCGACGGCGCGGCGACCGGCCCGCTCGCCAGCGGCACGAACGGGTGGCGGGTCGTCTCGACCGGGAACGAGGTCGGCGTGGTGGACACGCCTTCGGTCACCGACAAGAGCGTCCGGCTCAACCGCACGACCGACGGCGGCGGCACGGACGGGACCAACCTCGCCCGGATCTTCGGCACCCCGTTGCAGGGCTTGGTCACGATCGAGGCGCAGGTGATGCGCAACGACACGCAAGCGGGCTGGTTCGGGTTGCCGTACGTGTACAACTCCAGCGGCAGCCAGGCCGTCAGCGTCGCGCTCGCACGCGGCCAGATCCACGCCTACGAGGGGGGCACGAGCCGCGTGGTCGGCACGTACGCCTCCGGCCAGTGGTATCGGATCACGCTCGGCGTGGACACCGTGAACCAACGCTTCGACCTGGACGTCGACGGCCGGCGGGTGCTCACCGGTGCCGCGTTCCGCACCTCGATGCCGGAGATCGGGAAGATCGCGTGGTACGCGAACTCGGCCGAGCGCGGGGCGGTGCACGTCGACGACGTGCGGATCTCGAGCGGCCCCACGTCCACCAGCTGACGTCGTGCGGACAATGCGGCTCTGCCCGGTCGTTCCGGCCGGGCAGAGCCGCATCCGTGCTGCACGGCGTCGAATTCGATCGTGTGCGGTGTTGCGTCGAGACGTGGCAGGACATGCGTTCCCGCACAAGAAAGTCGTTGGAAGCCCGGGTATCGGGCGAGCAGCACGGCACGATCCGTTGTGTGGTGAGGAAAAAATGGCCCGCGCCTGGTCAGGCGCGGGCCATGTGTCAGCCGGGTGCGGTCTCAGACGCGGCGGCGGGTGAAGCGCTGGTTGGTGTTGCCGGTGTAGGTCCACAGGGCGATGCGTGCGCCGTCGGCGCTGGAGCGCTCCCACACGTCCATGGCGAGGCCGGACTGCCGGTTGACGAGGCTGATCACGTCGTTGCCGTGGTCGACGACGCGCCATTGCTGGCTCGTGGCAGCGCTGTCGGCCTGCTGGACGACGTCCGAGCCGGTCGTGGTGCCCGTGGCCTGGAGGAACAGGCCGCTGTGGCGGGCCTTGACGCGGACGTGGCCGTCGCCGGCGTCCACGAACTCGAACTGCTGGTTGGTGCCGCTGCCGGCGGTGCGCTGGACGAGCCGTGCGCCGGCGGCCGTGGAGGCGCCGTCGACCTCTGCGGCTTTGCCGCTGTGCTGGGCCAGCAGGGTGTAGACGCCAGGGCCGCCGGGCGTCTCGCCG
>NZ_JAXAVV010000055.1:0-9008 GCF_033949925.1 Lentzea kristufekii | reverse complement strand
CAGGCGTGCCATCAACCCGCGCATAGCGCAGGCCGGTCTTTGATCAGATCGCGGGGGGGTCTGGGGGGGCGGAGTCCCCCAGGAAGCAGCCGCCAGATACGGACTCAACCCAACCAACGCACAGCGTCAGCGTCAGCGCTCCAACGTACGAACCCGCCGAGTCATCTCAGCCCGAGCCGCCAACTCATCATCAGCCGGAAAATCCACCCGAACCAACGACAACCCATGCGCCGGAGCCACGGTAACCCCACTAGCCCGCCCACTCAGCGACAACAACGACGAAGGCCACTCAACCGCCTTCCGCCCCTCCCCAACAGCCAGCAACGCCCCGATGAGCGACCGAACCATCGAGTGGCAGAACGCATCAGCGGACACAAACGCCGTGACCACTCCATCAACCTCAGACCGCACCAGCTCGAGCCGCTGCAACTCCCGGATGGTCGTAGCCCCTTCACGCCGCTTGCAGAACGCGCAAAAGTCGTGCTCCCCCAACAACAACCCAGCCGCAACGTTCATGGCGCCAACGTCCAGCGGACGAGGCCAGGCAAGGGTGTCCAACCGCCGCAACGGATGCGCCCCGAACGCAGCATCGGTGACCCGGTACTCGTAATGCCGCCGCATCGCAGAAAACCGAGCGTCGAAGGCAGCAGGCACCACCCGAGCAGAGAAAACCCGGACATCCGAGGGCAACGCCCGAGCCAACCGCTTGGGCAGCCCGGCAACGTCAACGGCAGCAGGCAGATCAGCGTGAGCGACCTGCCCGGTGGCATGCACCCCGGCATCGGTGCGCCCGGCCACGGTCAGCGAGACG
The DNA here is from genome assembly GCF_033949925.1 of Lentzea kristufekii. Taxonomy (NCBI): domain Bacteria; kingdom Bacillati; phylum Actinomycetota; class Actinomycetes; order Pseudonocardiales; family Pseudonocardiaceae; genus Lentzea; species Lentzea kristufekii. The sequence goes on along the minus strand of NZ_JAXAVV010000055.1, from coordinate 8,197 downwards.
TCCTCACGCAACACCATCGACAGCGTGTCCTCGAGGACGCCGCAGACAGTCCGCCGGGACGGTTGCCGGGCCCAGCCGGAGAACTCGGTTCCGTCGTACGCGAGGTCGAACCGCACACGAACGAGCCCGCCGTCCCCGGAGGGAACGACGGGCTCATCAGCAGGAGAACTGCTCAGGACTGGTCCTTCTTGTCCTTGGCCTCTTCTGCCTCGACGTCCTCGGCCGACGGCTCGCCGTCAACCTCGACAGCGCCCTCGGCGGGCTCGTCGGCGGCGTCCTTCGTCGCGGACTCGGGCGCGTCAGCGTCCTGGTCGACGACCTCGGTGGCCGGCTTCTCGTCCTTGGCGAACTTGGTCTTGCGCGCAGCCTCGGCCTCGGTGGAGACGAGCTTCTGCTGCACCAGCTCGATGATGGCCATGGGGGCGTTGTCGCCCTTGCGCGCCAGCGTCTTGGTGATGCGGGTGTAGCCACCGGAACGGTCGCTGAAGAACGGACCGATCTCGGCGATCAGCTTGTGCACGACGTCCTTGTCGCGGATCACCTTCATGATCTCGCGACGGTTGTGCAGGTCGCCGGCCTTGGCCTTGGAGATGATCTTCTCGGCGTACGGACGCAGCCGCTTCGCCTTGGCCTCAGTGGTCTTGATCCGGCCGTGCTGGAACAGCGCCGTCGCCAGGTTGGCGAGCAGCAGCCGCTCGTGCGCCGGAGACCCACCGAGCCGGGGGCCCTTGGTAGGGGTGGGCATCGCTTGCTCCTGTAGTTACTAAAAGAGATCCTCTAGCTCTGAATCAGAGCGTCAGAGCTGCTCGGTCTCCGCGTAGTCCTGACCGTCGTCATGCGGGTCCAGGCCGGTACCGGCGCCCCAGCCCGTGTCACCGGGGTGGTAGTCGGCAGCAGCCGCGGACGGGTCGAACCCAGGAGGCGAGTCCTTCAGCGCGAGGCCGAGACCGACGAGCTTCATCTTGACCTCGTCGATCGACTTCGCACCGAAGTTGCGGATGTCCAGCAGGTCCGCCTCGCTGCGCGACACGAGCTCGCCGACGGTGTGGATGCCTTCCCGCTTGAGGCAGTTGTAGGAACGGACCGTGAGGTCCAGATCCTCAATAGGCATCGCGAACGCGGCGATGGTGTCAGCCTCGGCCGGCGACGGGCCGATCTCGATGCCCTCGGCGTCGATGTTCAGCTCGCGAGCGAGGCCGAACAGCTCAACCAGGGTCTTACCCGCGGAGGCAACCGCGTCCCTCGGGGTGATCGAGGGCTTGGTCTCCACGTCGAGGATCAGCTTGTCGAAGTCCGTACGCTGCTCGACACGAGTGGCCTCGACCTTGTACGTCACCTTGAGAACCGGCGAGTAGATCGAGTCGACGGGGATGCGGCCGATCTCGGCGCCCGCCTGCTTGTTCTGGACAGCCGGGACGTAGCCGCGACCGCGCTCAACGACGAGCTCGATCTCCAGCTTGCCCTTGCCGTTCAGCGTGGCAATGTGCAGGTCGGGGTTGTGCACGGTGACACCGGCCGGAGGCACGATGTCGCCCGCGGTCACCACACCGGGGCCCTGCTTGCGCAGGTACATGGTCACCGGCTCGTCCTCTTCGGACGAGACGACGAGCTCCTTCAGGTTCAGGATGACGTCGGTGACGTCCTCCTTCACCCCGGGAACCGTGGTGAACTCGTGCAGCACGCCGTCGATGCGGATGCTCGTGACAGCAGCACCGGGGATCGACGAGAGCAGCGTGCGGCGAATCGAGTTGCCGAGCGTGTAACCGAAGCCCGGCTCCAGCGGTTCGATGACGAACCGGGAACGGGTCTCGGAGACCGCTTCCTCGCCGAGCGAGGGGCGCTGGGAAATCAGCACTGGGTTCTACCTTTCCGACAACGACGCCCGCTATTTGACGCCGTCAACAACAGCCAGCCACGAGGACCGGCAAACGCACTCGGCACACCCTTCGCGCCGATGCGGGACCCGACCCGAGCCACCGCCTGAAGCAGACGGTGGCTCGGAGAGGATCACTTCGAGTAGAGCTCGACGATGAGCTGCTCGGTGACAGGCGTGTCGATCTGCGCGCGCTCGGGCAGCTGGTGCACGAGGATGCGCAGGTTCGAGGACACGACCTGCAGCCAAGCGGGAATCGGGCGGTCACCGAAGGACGCGCGCGCAGCCTCGAAGGGCAGCGTCGGCATGGACTTCGGCTTCACGTCGATGATGTCGAACTTCGACACCTGGTAGCTCGGAATGTTCACCTTGTGGCCGTTGACCAGGAAGTGACCGTGGCTGACCAGCTGGCGAGCCTGGCGACGCGTGCGGGCGAGGCCCGCGCGGTACACCACGTTGTCGAGGCGAGCCTCGAGGATCTGGAGCAGGTTCTCGCCGGTCTTGCCCGGGCGACGAACCGCTTCCTTGTAGTAGCGGACGAACTGCTTCTCGAGCACGCCGTAGGTGTAGCGAGCCTTCTGCTTCTCCTGGAGCTGCAGCAGGTACTCGGACTCCTTGACCCGGCCACGACCGTGCTGGCCGGGCGGGTACGGACGGCGCTCGAAGGCCTGGTCCCCACCAACGAGGTCAACCTTCAGACGACGCGAGATGCGCGTCGCGGGTCCCGTATAACGAGCCATTAGTTCTTACTCCTCCCCGTGCCTCAGACCCGGCGCCGCTTGGGCGGGCGGCAGCCGTTGTGGGGCTGCGGGGTCACGTCCTGAATGGTGCCGACCTCGAGACCGGCGGCCTGCAGCGAACGGATCGCGGTCTCACGGCCGGAGCCGGGACCCTTGACGAACACGTCCACCTTGCGCATGCCGTGCTCGGCGGCCTTGCGGGCGGCGTTCTCGGCAGCCATCTGCGCCGCGAACGGCGTGGACTTGCGCGAGCCCTTGAAGCCCACGTGGCCGGCAGACGCCCAGCTGATCACGTTGCCCAGCGGGTCCGTGATGGACACGATGGTGTTGTTGAACGTGCTCTTGATGTGCGCCTGGCCGTGCGAGACGTTCTTCTTTTCCTTGCGCCGGATCTTCTTGACCCCGGCGCCCGTGCGGGACTTGGGTGGCAAAACGAACTCCTAAGTTGAGGGCAGCAGACGCGAGGTCTTACTTCTTGCCGGCCTTCTTCTTGCCGGCCACGGTCTTCTTCGGACCCTTGCGGGTACGGGCGTTCGTCTTCGTGCGCTGCCCACGAACGGGCAGGCCGCGACGGTGCCGAAGACCCTCGTAGCAACCGATCTCCATCTTGCGACGGATGTCGGCCGCGACCTCACGGCGAAGGTCACCCTCGACCTTGTAGTTCGTCTCGATGTGGTCCCGCAGCTTGGCGAGGTCGTCGTCCGTCAGATCCTTCACCCGGAGGTCCGGGGAGATCTCCGTGGCGGCGAGCAGCTCCTTGGAGCGCGTACGACCGATGCCGAAGATGTAGGTGAGCGCGATCTCCATCCGCTTTTCGCGGGGGAGGTCTACGCCAGCGAGTCGTGCCATGTGGCGGTTAACTCCTGTCGATTACTTCCAGGTCTGCTCCTCGCCCAATTCCGGTGACTGACTCGCTGTCTGTCGTTCCGACTGCTCTCACAGCCGGTGTCCCGGCCCCGGCCTGGAATCCGGGGGTGTCCGCACGCATGGAGCCCGTGCGGTAGGTGCGAGGAGTTTCTCGTTACTGCGTCATCGAAAGACCCCGACGAGCGCGAGTGGAACTGCTCAGCCCTGGCGCTGCTTGTGGCGCAGGTTCTCGCAGATCACCATGACCCGCCCGTGACGGCGGATCACCTTGCACTTGTCGCAGATCTTCTTGACGCTCGGCTGAACCTTCACGCCTGAGATCTCCTGCTACTGGAGGTCACTTGTAGCGGTAGACGATGCGCCCGCGGGACAGGTCGTAGGGCGAGAGCTCCACGACAACCCGGTCCTCAGGGAGGATGCGGATGTAGTGCTGTCGCATCTTGCCGCTGATGTGCGCGAGTACCTTGTGACCGTTCTCCAACTCGACCCTGAACATCGCGTTGGGGAGCGGCTCGACTACGCGGCCCTCGACCTCAATGGCCCCGTCCTTCTTGCCCATGTCCTCCGCGTTTCGTGACGGTGATATTAACCTTTGGACGCGCGCCACCCCGGTTCGATCTGACCTCGGAGGGCACGACTGAACCGGCGCGACTGGTGCGCCACCTGACCAGTGTACGCAGCTCACTGCGGCAACCCAAATCGGGTCCTCTCAGTGCCCGTTCCGGGCCGCGCACCCCGTTCGAGCACGGGCCTCAGGCGCGCGATGTCGTTGATCTCGGACTCGTGCCTGCCGAGCACCGACTTCAGCGTCCGCAGGCGCTGAGCGGCGGTCCTCGACCCGTACCCGGTCTCGTCAGAGCACTGCTGAGCTGCGTTGTTGAGCGCGGCGTCGCCGGATCCGATGCCGTAGCTCTCCAGGCTCGGATCGCCGGGCCCGCGCTGGGTGAACCCTGCGCGGTCGAGGCAGTGCAGCAACGTCGCCCCGGCGGCCCTCGTCTCGGCGGCCTCCGGCCCTGACCGGAGCAGCACGTCCCACTCCCGCACGACGGCGTCGTGCAGCACCGTGATGCGACTCACCGCGTCGACGTACTCCCACGACGCGGCGGCACGGACACCGCCCCCGCACCCGCCGTCGACCGGCAGGGGCGGACTGACGAAGTTCGGACGCCGGACGATGACGTCGGAGAACGGCGGGCGGCAGCCCTCCGCCGCCGCGATGGCGTCGGCCAGGAAGATCCGGTCGGCGATGCGCTCCGCCGGCACGTCCTGGTAGGTGAAATCGGTGGCCGGCTTAGAGGCAGCGCAGCCTGCAAGTGGAATCAGAAGGGCGGACAGGACGAAACGGGATACCCCCACAATGCCCCCAAGCATTGGACTCGCTCGTCAACCTCGACCGTATCGGGCCTGACAAACGAAATAGCCCCGTTCACCGGAGGGTGAACGGGGCTACGTCCGAAAACGTTGGGGCGCTTGGCCTTACTCGGGTGCGGTGAGCACCCAGGGGCCGTCCTCGGTGATCGCGACGCTGTGCTCCCAGTGGGCGGCACGCGTGCCGTCGAGCGTGACGACGGTCCAGCCGTCCTCCAGCTCCTGGGAGTCGTCCGTGCCGAGCGTGAGCATCGGCTCGATCGCGATGGCCATGCCGACCTTCAGCCTGGGCCCCTTGCCGGGCTTGCCGAAGTTCGGCAGGAACGGCTCCATGTGCATCTTGGAGCCGATGCCGTGGCCGCCGTAGTCCGCGACGACGCCGTACTCGATGCCGTCGCGCTCCCCCGACTCGATGGCGGAGGACTCGATGGCGAACGAGATGTCCGTCAGCCGGCCGCCGGGCAGCGCGGCCTCGATGCCCGCGAGCATCGACAGCCTGGTCGCCTCGGACAGCTTGTGGTCCGCGGGAGACAGCTCACCGACGCCGACCGTCACAGCGGAGTCGCCGTGCCAGTCGTCGAGGATCGCGCCGCAGTCGATGGAGATCAGGTCGCCCTCGGCCAGCACCTGCGTCTTGCTGGGGATGCCGTGGACGATCTGCTCGTTCACCGAGGCGCAGATGCTCGCCGGGAAGCCGTGGTAGCCCTTGAACGACGGAACGGCGCCGGCGTCGCGGATGGTCTGCTCGGCGATCTCGTCGAGGTCCCAGGTGGAGACCCCGGGCTTCACTGCGTCCACGACGTTCTGCAACGCCCGTGCCACGACGATGCCGGAGGCGCGCATGGCCTCCAGCTGGCCGCGGGTCTTGATCTCGATCTTGCTCATGCCTTCGCGATCTGTTGCACGTGTGACGACGGAACGGAGCCGGTCGACCAGCCCGCCAGTCACTTCTCGTTCAGCGCGGCGAGTGCCCGTTCGCTGATCTCGTCGATCTCGCCCACCGCGTCGATGGAGATGACCTTCTCCGCGTAGTAGCTCAGCAGCGGCGCCGTCTCGTTGCGGTACACCTGCTGGCGGTGCCGGATGACGTCTTCCTTGTCGTCCGTGCGACCACGTGCGAGCAGCCGCTCGACCACCACGTCCTCGTCGACCCGGAACTCCAGCACCGCGTCGAGCGAGTGGCCGCCGACAGCCAGGAACTCGCCCAGCTTGTCGGCCTGGGCGACGTTGCGGGGGAACCCGTCGAGCAGGAACCCGTCCGCGGCGTCGGACTCGGCCAAACGCTTGCGCACCATCTCGTTCGTGATGGAGTCCGGCACGAGAGCGCCCTCGTCGAGGATGCTCTGCACCTCCAGCCCGAGCTCGGTCTGGTTGCTGATGTGTGACCGGAAGAGGTCGCCCGTCGAGATGTGCGGCACGCCGAGCTTGCGGCTCAGAACTTCGGCCTGGGTGCCCTTGCCCGCACCGGGCGGGCCAACGAGAACGAGTCGCATCTAGCGGAGGAACCCTTCGTAATTGCGCTGCATGAGCTGGCTCTCGATCTGCTTCACGGTGTCGAGACCGACACCGACCATGATCAGAACCGCGGTGCCGCCGAACGGGAAGTTCTGGTTCTGGCCGTCACCGGTCAGGTCCAGGAACAGGTTCGGCAGGATCGCCACGATGCCGAGGTAGAGCGAACCGGGCAGCGTGATGCGGCCCAGGACGAACTTGAGGTACTCGGCGGTGGGACGACCGGGACGGATGCCGGGGATGAAGCCACCGAACTTCTTCATCTCGTCAGCGCGCTCGTCCGGGTTGAACGTGATGCCGACGTAGAAGTACGTGAAGAAGACGATCAGCAGGAAGTACGAGGCGATGTGCACCCAGCTCGACTGCTTGACCAGGTAGGTCTGGACGAACGTCGAGAACCAGTTCTGCTCGGTGGAGGTGCCCTGGGTGAGGCGCACGATCAGGTCCGGCAGGTACAGCAGCGAAGAGGCGAAGATGACCGGGATGACGCCGGCCTGGTTCACCTTGAGGGGAAGGTACGTCGACGTACCGCCGTACATGCGGCGGCCGATCATGCGCTTGGCGTACTGCACCGGAATGCGACGCTGAGCCTGCTCGACGTAGATGACGCTCGCGATGATGATCAGGGCAGCCACGACGACGAGCGCGAAGGTGAGGCCGCTCTTGTCGAGGATGTTCTTGCCCTCGGCCGGGATGCGGGCGGCGATACCGGTGAAGATCAGCAACGACATGCCGTTGCCGATGCCCTTCTCGGTGATCAGCTCACCCAGCCACATGATGACCGAGGTACCGGCGGTCATGGTGATGACCAGCACGATAAGGGTGAAGATGCTGTCCTTGTTCGGGATGACGTCCTGGTCGCACTCACCGAACAGCTGCCCGCGCACGGCGAGCGCCACGAGACCGGTCGACTGCAGGATCGCGAGCCCGATGGTCAGGTAGCGCGTGTACTGCGTGAGCTTGCCCTGGCCAGCCTGCCCTTCCTTCTTCAGCTGCTCGAACCGCGGGATGACCACGGTGAGGAGCTGAATGATGATGCTCGCGGTGATGTAGGGCATGATGCCCAGCGCGAACACGGACAGGTTGAGCAGTGCACCACCGCTGAACAGGTTGATCAGCGAGTAGATGTTCTGGCCTTCGAGCTGTTCAGCACACGCCCGCACGTTCTTGAAGGACACGCCCGGCGCGGGCATGGTCGCACCAAGCCGATACACAATGATGATCCCGAGCGTGAACAGGATCTTCTTGCGTAGATCCGGCGTCGCGAGAGCCGAGCGGAATGCGCCGAGCACGCGAACCTCCTGAGCGTTGCCGACCCCCAGGGACCGGCACATGCGGTAGTTGGCAGGCCGAGTCAGGTAGCCACGACCAAGCAACCCGGAGGACATCCGGGTTCAGCCCGCGACTCTAACAGCCCTCCGGGACCAGCCCGTACCCAGTGGCCAATCACAGGTTCCAACTCGTTGATCTCTGACCGAACCACTAGGCCATCCGGGGTAGCACGCCTCACAAATCCGTGCTACTAGCAGCAATGACGCCGTCCGTGAACGTTTGCGCCACCCCCGAAGTTCCCCCAGAAATACCCGCAAAGCGAACCCGGACGAGACGCCGTCCAAGCGAGGCCGAAGGCGAGCCGCCCTCCCAAGCGATGCCGAAGGCGAGCCGTCCTTCCATAAGGCAAGGGCGGTGGGGTCCCGTCACGAGTCGCACCACAGCACTTGCTGCATGCAAGGAGGGGTGTCAAGCGGACACGCTTTTCGTCCGCTTGACACCCCTCCTTGCTTGTGGCCCGCTCCTGGTGCGGCTCGTGACGGGACCCCACCGCCAACGCACCCAG
>NZ_JAXAVV010000054.1:0-9730 GCF_033949925.1 Lentzea kristufekii | reverse complement strand
CTTCCTGCACCCCTTCGGCTGCACGCTCGACGAACGCCTCGACCGCTGGTACCTGTCCAACACCGCCGGCCAGCCCACCGAGAACGCCGTCGCGCTCTCCCACCTCATCTTCTCTGGCGTGCTGGACCGCCATCCCGGGCTGTGCGTGGTCGCCGCCCACGGCGGCGGCTACCTGCCCACCCACATCGGCCGCTCCGACCACGCCTGGCGTGCCCGCGCCGACGTCCGCGGCTGCGCGCACCCGCCCAGCAGCTACCTCAGGCGGCTGTACTTCGACTCCCTCGTGCACGACCCGCACGTCCTGCGCGAACTGATCCGGGTGGCGGGCCCCGACCAGGTGCTGCTCGGCTCCGACTTCCCCTTCGACATGGGCACTGACGACCCGCTCGGCGCGCTGCGCGCCGTCAAGGACCTGCCCGACCCCCACTTCCACGCCGTGCGCGGCGGCAACGCGGCAGCGTTGCTGCGTCTCATCTGAGGAGCCCGACATGACCAACCGTCTACTCACGCATCTGCGGCACGTCGATCTGGCCGTGCCGGACTACAACAAGCAGCTCGACTTCTACGCGGGCGTCTGGGGCCTGACCAAGGTCGCCGAGGACTCCGGCATCTCCTTCCTGGCCGCCGAAGGTTCGCCCGAGCAGTACATCGTCCGGCTCCGCAAGGCCGACGAGAAGCGACTCGACCTCATCTCGTACGGTGCCGCGAGCTCCGCCGGTGTGGACACACTTGCCGAACAGCTCCTCGCGGGTGAAGTGCAGTTGATCTCCCAACCCGCGAAGCTCGACTCCCCCGGCGGCGGCTACGGCTTCCGCTTCTTCGACATCGACGGCCGCACCATCGAGGTCGCCGCCGACGTCGAGGCACGCAAGCACCGACGGGTCGAGGAGAAGGAAGCCATCCCCGTCCGTCTCTCGCACGTCGTCCTGAACTCCACCGACATCAACGCCACCCGTGCCTGGTACGAGCAGCACCTCGACTTCCGGCTGTCCGACACGATGAGCATCCCGCACATGGGAGAGCTCATGCACTTCATGCGGATCAGCAACCAGCACCACTCCATGGCCATTGCCCGCGGCCCGCACACCTCCCTGCAGCACCTCTCCTTCGAGATGCGCGGCATCGACGAGTACATGCGCGGCACCGGCCGGCTGCTGCGCTCCGGCGCCACCAAGATCTGGGGCCCCGGACGGCACATGGCGGGCGACAACACTTTCACGTACTTCCTCGACCCGCACGGCAACACCGTGGAGTACACCACCGAGCTTGAAGAGCTGGACGAGGACACCTGGCACCCGCACATCTACGACCTGACGAAGCCCGAGAACGCCGACCAGTGGGGCACGGCCAACCCGATGAACGAGATGATCGCCAAGGAAATGCACAACGACGTCGACCGCGGCGTCTTCGTCGCTCCGCCGGTCTGACCCCCGCGATCCCGGGGGGTGCGGCGAACTGTCCGGCCCTGACGTGCCGCGCCCCCGGTCAATGCCAACTCTCCCTGCTACGTAGGACTGCCATGCGTTTCGCCACGTACGAAGAGCACGGTCGCAGGCGCGTCGCCACCGTGGAAACGACGGCGTCCTCCATCCGCACCGTGGCACGGCGTCGCTTCTCGACCTGATCCAGGCAGGTCCCGAGGCACTGCGCGAGGCGGGCAACGCCACCCTGCGCGTGCCGGGCGGGCAGCATGTCTCGCAGGTGCGTCTGCGGCCGCCGCTCCAACCGCCGTCCGTACGCGACTTCGTCACGTTCGAGGAGCACGTCGAGGGTGTACGACGAAGCATCGACGGGATCACGGGCGTCCCGGACGCCTGGCACGACGCACCGACCTTCTACTTCGCCAACCCCTGCGCGGTCATCGGCCCGAGCGACCCCGTCCCCGTGCCGCCCGGCTGTCAGGCACTGGACTTCGAACTCGAAGTCGCCGCGGTCATCGGCCGCGAAGGCCGCGACCTCACCCCCGAACAGGCCCGCGACCACATCATCGGCTACACCATCTACAACGACTGGTCCGCCCGGGACCTCCAGTCCCGCGAGATGCAGGTCGGCCTCGGCCCCTGCAAGGGCAAGGACGCCGCCACCACTCTCGGCCCGTACCTCGTCACCGCGGACGAGCTGGAGTCGTACCGCGACGGCGACGGATTCCTGCGCCTGGCGCTGACCGCCGAGATCAACGGCGAGGTCGTCGGCAGGGACCTGCTGTCCAACATGAGCTGGACCTTCGAGGAGATGACCGCCTACGCCTCACGTGGCACCCACGTGCGTCCCGGCGACGTGCTCGGCTCCGGCACCTGCGGCAACGGCGGATGCCTCGCCGAACTCTGGGGCATCCGCGGCCGCCAGGACCCAGCGCCGCTCAAGCCCGGCGACACCGTCGCCATCACCGTCGAGGGTATCGGCACCATCTCGAACACCGTCGTACCCGGTGCCGAACCGGTTGCCATTCCCCGCGCCCGCCGGCGCCCGCGAACGCGCCCATGAACCGCAGCCGTGAGCAACAAACCCTCCCCCGTCGTCTGCCGGATCAACGAAGACAGGATCGAGGAACGCGCCATGAAGAAGTCCCCCGCCGAGCGCGGCCGCGTCGCCGTCATCGGCGCCGGGCCTGGTGGTCTGGCCGCCGCACTCTCCGTCCACCAGGCCGCCCACGACGTCGTGCTGTTCGAGCGCTACCCGCAGGCCCGACCAGCGGGCACCATCCTCAACCTGTGGCCGGCCCCCATCAAGGCACTCGGGTTGCTAGAGGTGAACATCGAAGGCCTGGGGGCACCCTGCACAGCCGAGTTCCGCAACGCCCGCGGCCGCTGCCGGGTCCGCGCGGCCATCCCGGAGCACATCGTCCGCGAATACGGCGGCGGCTTCATCGGCCTGTTGCGCCCCGAACTGTACGAGCGGCTGCTCGACGCGCTGCCCAAGGGAGTCCTGCAGGTCAACCACACGGTGGAACGTGTCGAACAGGACGAGAGCGGCGTTCGACTGCACTTCGCGAACGGACGGATCCACGAGACGGACGTCGTGATCGGAGCCGACGGCATCGATTCCCTGGTCCGCCGCACGCTGTGGGGTGACAGCCCCAAGCGCGAGCACAACCTGCACGTCATCGGTGGCTACACGTTCGACGAGAGCATCGAGGCCGAGCCCGGGATGTGCGTCCTTTCCCACAGCCGCACTGTCCAGGGCAGCTGGACGGCCATCCGCGACAAGGGACGTGACGGCCACCAGTGGTGGGTGCTCGAGGCGTTCGACGCGAGCCGGGAGTTCACCGCGGACCCGCACTCGACCGCGGCTGCCGTCGGCCAGGCCTTTGCCCATCCGCTCCCCCAGCTGATCGCCGCGACCGACCCCGCGCAGGTCCAGCGCTGGGTGATCCGCGACCGCAAGCCACTGGGCCAGTGGTCCAAAGGCCGCGCGACCCTCGTCGGCGACGCCGCGCATCCCACATCCCCGTACGCCGCATACGGTGCCGGAATGGCCATTGAGGACGGATACTTCATCGGCCGCCGCTTGGTCGGGATGGACCTGACGGACTACCAGGCCGTCCGCGAGGCACTCGACGCCTTCGAGGCTCCCCGCAAGCCGCACACCGCCCGGCAGTCCCAGCAGGCCTACATCCTCGGCCGGATCTTCCATCACGCGCCGCCCCCGCTGCGCCCCATCCGGGACGCGATCCTGGACCACACGCGGCTGATGCAGAAGGTGGTCGGCGACTCGACACCCAGCTCGATCCTCACCCAGCTCGGCGAGATCGACCGAGCCGAAGAGCGCTTCACGACAACGCTCCGATCTCCAGGAAGTTGAAGAAGCATTGTCGAACCAGGCGCGCACTGTCGAGTCGCTGGCGAGCCGGTCGGCGGGCCTCGCAGGTGCCTCTGCGGCCGCCGACCGCACGCGACTCCGGCTTCGTCGACGACACGACGGAGTTGGTGCCGGACGCCTCCTTCGTCACCCAGCGAGAGACCGCCACCCTCGATCCACAGCACCGGGCAGCTCACTGACGCAACGGGTGGGGCCGTTCAAACTCTCGCCCAGCTTTGGTGCCCCCGTCGACCAAGATGTCGGCCCCCAGTCAGATAGCCGGGTGCTTCGCTCGCAGAACGCGAGCAATGCGTTCGGCCGTACCCATGTGCGGACTGATTCCAGCGGCGTGGACCACTGCGCGAACATCCCGATCCGGTCATGCCTGCGTTGAGCGTCGTTCTCGCGACGGTGATCGCTCCGCGCCAGGCGCGCGGGATCCGGCATCGGCTGGTGGTGTTGCTGACCGCGGCGGTGTGCACCAGCCCCTGATTACATCCGTCAGCCGTCCACCGCTGTTGTGAAGTGCGCTTTCGCGGCTCCATGATGGTGACGCCGGACGCGTCCCGGACCAGCTGCCCCGTCGATCTTTCCCCGGTCGTAGCGCACGCCAGCAGGCGTACACGCTGCCGGAGTTCGGCGACCGTGACGAGATCGACGGATTCACGAGCGCACGTTCCAGACGATCAGCATCGACCGCCGATGGCGATTCGCCGGGTGGTTTCAGGAGTTTGATCAGTTCGTCGGCGCGGTCGGGATCCACGACCCGGCGGAGGTCGGGGAAGCCGGCGCAAGATGTCAGGCGCCCTGAGTGCTGGTCGACCGGGTGGAGACCGCGCACACCGTCTCGATGCACGCCGCCACCTCTACATCACCCAGGGCACACCGAACGTCTTCCCGTGGTTCGTGGCGGCGGCACCGTTGATCGCCTGGGTCGGTGTGCTCGTGAAGTTCCTGCCCGTGGTCACCGCGTGGATCTTCTTCGCCGCCCTGGTACCCGACGAGCGCATCCTCATCGAGCTGTTCCGGCGCTAACCCTGCCCCGCGGCGGAGGCGTTGACGAGTCCCAGGGCGTCGGCGAAGAGGTACCCGTTGCCACTCGCCGCCCGGATGGTGATGGTGGCGGTACCCGCGGCCAGCGGGATGCCCGGGAGTTCACGACGGGTCCAGCCGCTCGATCCCGGAATGTTGAGCGTGCGCGAGTTGCCACTGGCGTCGGTGACCGTTACCTGCGCGGAGCTGAGCGAACCAGAGGTCTTGGCGGACAAGGAAAGTGTGTAGATGCCACCCGGAACGGCCACCTGCTGCCGCACCCCGCCCGCGTAGGACTGGGAGGCGCCCACCCGCAGCCCGAAGCGGCTGCCGATCGCACCGCCGCTGACGTTGGTCACGATCGAGCTCGGGCCCGACTCCCGGAAGTTGGTCCACCCCGTCAGCGTCGAGACAGTGACGCGGTCGGCCTGGAAGTCGGGGTTGAGGACGTAGTTGTTCCGCGGGCCGACCCGCCATTCCCCGGTGATCGCGTTGAACTGCCACTGGCTCACCGAATGGAACTGAGGCCTCGCACCGGTCTTCGTGACGGGCATCCATTGGTTGTAGCCGAGGCCGTTCCAGGCGAAATCCGCCCAGCGGTCTCCCGCGAAGATCACCGTGTTCTGCTTGGCGCCCTTGACCGTCACGAAGAATCCGGTCTGGGTCACGTGGCTGTAGTCCATCTCGGTCCCGGCGAGTGTGTACTCACCCGAGTAGCCGCTCTGGATGCCGCTGGACTCCAGGACGTGCGTCACCGAACTGTTCCAGCCGTGCAGGTCCGACGCCGCGTGGTAGTACTTGCCGTCGAGCTTGAACATCGCATTGCCCTCGCGGCCCGAGGAGTTCGAGCCGATCTGCACCGCAGGTTCGATCCGCAGCGAGTCGGATTCCCGGAACTTCGCCACGAAGGCGCGCCCGCGGCCTTCCCGGTTGGAGAAGATCAGGTAGTCCTTGCCGTTGTCGTCGGTGAAGACGGTCTGGTCACCGGTGCCGGTCGTCGGCGAGTTGGTGATCTGAGTCTGGAAATAGCCATAGTCGAAGGTGTCGGTCGGCGAGTCGCCCTGCAACAGCAGCACGCCGTGCCCGCCGCGGCCCGTGTGCCACATCTGCACGGCGAGCACGTACTTGCCGGTGTTCTCGTTGTACGAGACACCGAGGCGCCCGACCCAGCCCGCGCCACCGAGGTTGGCGCCGTTGCCGACACCGGTGGAACGCGTCGCGACCCGGTTCTCGAACTTCCAGTTCACCAGGTCCTTCGACGAGTACACCGGGATGGAGACGAACCCGACGTTCCCGTCGTACTTCCTCGTCGGATTGGCACGGTAGAGCTCGGCACCGGTGTAGTGCACGCCGTACCAGTAGTAGGTGTCGCCGAACTTGAAGACGCCACCACCCTGCGAATAGATCGGGTTGCCGCTGGTGTCGTTCCAGAACGTGTTGTTCGTGATGGTCTGGAACGTGCCCTCGTCCGCCGCCTTCAAATCGGCGGCGGCGTTCATCAGCGCCGTCTTCGCGGAAGCCACTTCCGAAGTGGCGGCCGACCTGTTTCCCGCGACGCCGGCCGCGGTGGTCAACGCCTTGGCGAAGGGAGCCCAGGAGCCCGCCGTGTACTTGTCAGGAACGCGGGTCTGGTACTCGCGGACCAGATGCCCCAGACCTCCCTCCGACGGCGCCGCCACCGCTGGGTTCGCCGAGAGCGATACCACTGTCGCCGCCAGCAACACCGCGGCGGCGGCTAGTTTCCAGTGCCTCAACATGTCACCTTCCATCGTTCTCGAAGGCGCCGAGGTCCGGCGCGCTCCCGCTGTAGGGCAAGCCGACGTCAGTGCCTTTGTCGATCAACGCGCTGTTCGTCGCCAGACGCAGATGTGGCAGCACGGGCAGGCTGCCGCCGATCTGGCGGGGTGCGTCCCAGCCGGACGTCGACACGCTGCGGAACTGCGCGTCCGACAACGGAATGCCGAGGTTCCAGGAGTTGTGAGAGGCGGTGGTGCCGTTCATGTTCGCCAGCAGCGTGCCGGTGTAAGCGATGTTGTTGCGCAGGTTGCCGCGGCCGACGGAGGCGCCACTCGAGTTGATTCCCCGCATGTCGAAGTCGGGGTGGTTGCCGTAGCTGGTGTTGTTGAAGTAGTCGTTGGCGACCGGCTGGTGGTTGGAGTAGAAGCCCGCGGCCTTGTTGTCCAACGCCACCGAGAAGCGCACGGTGTGCTTCACCGCCCCGGCGTCGTACTTGGCGCCGAAACCACCCGCCTTGAACCCGGCGCCGTTGCCCGCACTGGTCGTTGTGCCCGGCACGTACCCGTTGCGCCACGACCACGAGTTCTCGATGAGCACCGGCGAGTAGGTGTGGATGAGGTCGAACCCGTCGTCGGAGTTCCACCACGCCCGGCACCCGCGGAACACGTTCGCTGGACGGCCCGCGGGCGTGTAGTGCGAGCCGAACCCGTCGCCGCTCTCGCCGGCACCGTTGGAGCTGCGGCGGTCGTAGTTCTCGTGGGAGTCCGAGTTGAGGACGAGGTTGCCGCCTCCGCCGCTGATGAACAGCCCCGCTCCCATGTGGTGATGGGTGTTGATCAGCTCGAAGGTGTTGTTGCTGCCTGATATCCAGAGTCCCCAGGACTCGTGGTTCCGGTTGTTGTTCTGCGGTACGCCGGTGACCTCCAGTCCCTTGAGGTGCAGGTAGCTGCCGATGACGTCGAAGCCTTTGATCCGGCAGTCGTCCTTCATGGCGGAGAAGGTGAAGACCGGTTTCTCACCCGGATAGGCCCAGTACCGGATCGGGTTGCTCGAGCTGCCGCTCTTGTTCAGCGTGATCGCGTCGACGGTGGCCGTCTGGCTCGAGCAGGCACTGTTCGCGCGGGTGTAGGCAAACGTGCCGCCACGGAAGTAGACCGTGTCGCCTGCCTTGGCAGCGGTCTGCGCACGGGCGATCGACGCCCACGGAGCGGATTGCGTGCCCGCTGCCCCGTCATTTCCGTTCGGGGCAACGTAATAGACGTTCGCCATCGGTCCGACGTCCGCCGCCGCGGCACTGGCGGTCAGGAGCAGGACCGCCGCCGTGATCGTCGAAACCTTCGTGAGTTGTTGCAGGGATCCTCCCCGTGCAGGGTCAGGGCAGGTGATCACCGATCAGCGCCGGGCACTGGATCGCGGCGTACGCGGTGAGCCGGGAGTGGGCTTGGCGCAGGTTCAGATGGCCGAAGGATCGAGACGTGTCGGCACATTCGATGTTTCACGGCCGGACCAGCGCGGAGGTCAGCACCGGGACGTAGAAGCCGATTCCGGCGAGGTTCGGATGTGTGCCGGTGCCACCGGTTCCCGGGTAGCCGTTGACCAGACCGTTGAACGTGTACGCCACCCGCTGGCCGTCGTTGCGGGTGTCCAAAGTGGAGTCGCCGAAGACGTCTGCGACCGTCACGCCCCACTTGGCGCAGATCTGCAGCGTCACCGAGCGGATCGCGAGCTGCGTGTTCCAGTCGCGGGAGCCGAGCTTGTGAACCGCGACGTAGACGATGTGAGTGATCGGCCACTTGGTCCGCATTGCGTGGATGGTGGCCTCGAGCGAGCCCGCGTAGGTGGACCTGTCGAACGTGGCGGGGTCGAACCCCTGGGCCGTGGTGCCCACCCGGTACCGGTTGGCGTAGATGAGTTCGGCGTCGTTCGTGCCGCCGTTGAACACGACGTACTCGGGTGCCCGCGATGCGGCATTTCGCACCTGCGTGAGGATTTGCTTGTCACTAGGGCCGATGGTCGCGCCGTTGACGGCGTACTTGGTGAGGTTCAGGAGCTCCCGTTCGGCCGTCAGGTTCGCGAAGCTACGCGAGTAGGTGTGGCCGTTCACGATGCTGTCCCCGAACGCGTACATCGTCTTGCCCCTCAACCGCCCGTTCGGCGCGTCCGCCGGCGCGGTGAGGCGGAAGTTGTCGATGGACTGCACGCCGGTTCCGTAGTAGTTGCAGGCGACGAGCTTCGCGAGGTTCTTCCCAGTCATGCTCGCCGTGCCGGAGGCCATGACCGTCGAAGCGGTCTCCTTGGTGGCGATCAGGTACTGCACTCGCTGCAACGTGAAGTCCAGGTGCAGGTTCACCGTGTACCACGTGGCGCGGTTGTAGGTGATCCTGGTCCACGCGGGGTTGAGCGAGTCCGGAGCGGACGCCGAGTCGGACACCGGACCGGTCAGGCCGTACCTGAGTTCGGCAGCGGTGCCGGCGAGGGCGAACACGAGATTTCCCTGGCTGTCGCGCAATTCGATGCCGGTCTTCCGCTCATCGCCGGCGACGGCCGTCCTCCAGTCGAACGTCAGATCGAGGGTTCGCTGCCCGACGACGGCCGCGTCGAACGCCTTCACCGAGGTGGTGTAGTTGCCCATCCCCTTGGTGACGTTCAAGACCCCGTCGGACACCGCGGCTCCGGCGGGAAACCCGAAGTTCGGCGGGTTCGTCTGGGCGCTGAACGTCTCATCGACGAGAACGCCTGCCGCGGCCGCCGCCTCGGGGACGGTCATGACTGACACCACCACGGCGGCGATGGTCGTGAACCGGAGAATTCGGCGGATTCGCCGTAGGTCGGCAGACATGTCGATTCCCTTCAGCGCAGGTAGCCGGCGAGTGGCAGGTTCAGCTCCCGGACGCCTTGCACGACGAGGTTCGCCATCTCCGCGCCGCCGCGCTCGGAGAAGTGGGTGTTGTCGCCGGCCTCCCTGGTGAGGTACAGCGCCTGGGATGCCGACGGCCCCATCGACTCGACGAGTGTCTTGCTCTTGGCGGTCAGGTCGATCACCGGCGTGTTCGTGTTGCGGCCGAGTGCCCGGATGATGGCGGGCAGGTCCACGCCAACGCTGTTGACGTGCAGCGCGGTGCCGGTGAGTTTGTTGCCGTTGAACAGTCTCCGCACTGGTGGC
>NZ_JAXAVV010000053.1:0-11648 GCF_033949925.1 Lentzea kristufekii | reverse complement strand
AAGAGCCGGAGCTACGGCCCCGCGAAGGGCTGGAGGCGCGGCGCGAGATGGCGCGGCGGGCGCCTGCGATCAGTCGGCCGATACGGCCTCGCATGGTGATCACTCCTCTCCATTGTCGGTGGTGGGCAGGTCGACGCCGAGCAGCGCAGCCGCGGCGCGGCCGTCGAGGTACTTGTCTCCGATGTGCATCAGCCGCGCGGCTTTGAGGAACGCTTCCTTCTCGTCGCGGGACTTGAAGCACAGGGCGAACCAGAACTCGGAGTCGGTGGCGAGGCGGAACCGTTCGTCCTCGCGCTTGGTGCGTTCGCGGAACCCGATCGCCAGGGCGTCGAGCTCGGCGCCGGCGTCGGCCGCCAGGTCTCCGGTGTACTCGACGTCGGCCAGGGGATCAGGTTCGGGTTCGGCATTGAGCTGCGCGAGCAGGTCCGCGTTGGAGGACGGGCCGCCGAGCACGGCGGTAGATTGGAGCTGTGCCAGGAGATCGGCGTTGGGGTCAGGCGGCGAGGCCACGGCGGAACACCTCCAAGTCGGCGAGCGGGAACCAGTCCAAGATCCGCTGGTAGTCCTCGGGCGCGTGCTGGCGGATCGGGTCGAGGAACCGGAAGTCCAGGCCGTCGAATGAGCGGCCGAACCACTCGTACTCGGGTGGGAGCGGGCAGTTGTGGCGCTTGAGTGCGTCGCGGACGTCGGCGATGCGCCAGTCCCACACGATGCTGACCTTGCGCAGCTGCTCGCGTTTCGGGCCGTGGGTGACCATCGCCATGCGTCGGTTCGGCGAGTCCGCGGCGCGCACGCCATCGGCGTTCCAAACGCCGGCGAGGCCCAGATCCTCCCGGAGCATGTCCGCCATCTCCTCATACGTCGCCTCGGGAAGCTGCGCGGCCTCGATCACTGCCGCCCGCTCCGGGGGCTGGAACAGCAGGCTGTTGAGCCACCGGTACAGCGTCGGGTGCGGCAGGTCCAAGATCTCCGTCTGGAAGAAGTCCTCGTAGAACTTCCGAGAGTCCTCGATGAACCGCAGGCCTGGCACCAAGTACAGGTGGTAGGGGACGACGGTGATCCCGGCCTCGCGCATCGCCAGCCACGCGGCCAGCGAGTCCTTGCCCCGGCTGAAGCCGAGAAGAACCGGGTTTCCGTCAGCGGCGAGTTCGGTGCGGATCTGCTCCGAGCTCGCGATGCCGTCGATCTCGATGGGCAGCGGGTCACCTCCTGGTGGCGTGATGCAGGCTGCATCACGTGATGCGCGGTGCATCACGAACGGCGGTCAGCAGGGGAGGGGTCACGGGCCGCGAGTCGGGAGACGGTGGACTGGTCCACGTTCGCGTGTGGCGCGATCCGCCGTTGCGGAATGCCGCGTTCGACGGCTTGGCGCACAAGGGATTCCCAGCGCGCGGTCCACGCGGCCACCTGGTCGGCGGCCTGCTCGATCTCGTCGAGCAAACCCTCAGGGTCGCGGCCGGCGTCGGTGCTCACTCACCGGTCCCACGGACGTGGGTTCGGCCGTCACGGAAACTTGGCAGGACGGGAACAGCCCTCAGTGGCTTGTGCCCTTGTGCGCGGCGGAAGGGTCCCTCCCCTGGGCGGGGCGTGCGGCCCGAACGGGCGGCGTCGGCGGCGTGACTCACGGGTGGTTCCACCCTCCTCGGGTACGTGGGTCCAGGGCGGTGGCCTTGGCATGGCACGGGGCACACAGACCACGGCCACGGGCGGGACTGTCAGGGTCCAGGCCAGCGGCTACCAGCTGCCTGCGGGTGAGCGGCCAGTGGTCTGCCACGGTGGACGGAGCAGGGCACGGCCGGTTGGTGTGGGCGGCACAGTCCAGGCGGTCACAGCGGCACACCCGGTCACGGGCCAGTACAGCGGGACGGAACCGGGACCGGTGACGGCCGGTGTAGCCACGCTGTGCGCTGGTCCCGTAGGCCCTGCGGCCACGGGAACGGCAGGGCTGGCAGTGGCCACCGGTGGCAGTGGTGTTCGGGCACCCCGGACGGGTGCACGGGCGGGCGGCACGGGACGGCACGGCCTCACCCCCCCCGGACAGAGGACAGCCCCAGCACGGGGTGTGCTGGGGCTGTCGGGTGTTCAGATGTCCTGCGGGCGGCTACTTGACGGGCTTGATTGCCTTACGGGCCAGGCGGAACGCGTCGTGCACGTAGTGCTTGGAGCTGAACAGCACGTCCATCGCCCGGCCCTGCTCGTCCATGTCCCCGTTCTCCAGCCTCTTGGCCGGGTCCAGGTGCTCGGCAATGATCATGACGGCCTGGAGTGCAGCCCACCACGTCCCAGCAATGCTGGCGGTGATGTCCACCTTGCCGTAGGTCAGCGCCTTCAAGGCGGCGTGGGCCAGGCCGTGCCGCTCGCGCTTGTCCTTGGGGGCGGCATCACCGAGGTAGGGGAACAGGGCGTTCGTGAGCCCGGTGAACTCGGCATCGGTGATCTTGCGGCCCATCAGGGCATTGGCCAGTTCCTCGAACCGCTCGCGGTAGATGTTGAGCAGGCTCAGGGCATCGCTGGTCTCCGAGATCCGCGTGTCTTTGTCATCGGCGGCACCGAGGTCGTAGACGTGGTTCGCGTTGTGTCCCAGGTCAAACGGGAAGCTGGTCTGACTGGCCACCCGGACGGGGCTGACCATGACCTGAGACGGGCGGCCAGGCACCAGGGAGTTGACCAGGACCAGGCGGAGTTCCACCGGGTCCTTGCCACCCACCATGACCGGTTCGGGGTGGCGGATGCTGGCGAACGCTCCCTTGCCCTCCCAGAGCGGTCCGGCCGGTCCGGTCTTGCCCTTGACCTCTTTCATGATCAGGGTCAGCATGTCGGCCCGGACCTCGATCGGGACCGGAATCCTCTCGGACTTGGTGTGTCCGAGCACGTCGAACCCGAACTCGGATTCCGGGTTCTTCCGCATGAGCGCGAACGATCCGAACATCGGGACCGGAATGCAGGTGTCGTCCTTGATGACACGGGGCTCCGCGTCCGGCTCGTCCAGGCTCGGGCATTCCTTCTTGTGCAGCTCCCCGACCGCCCTTTCGCAGTCAATGCACAAGCCGGTCGGCGCGAGGGCCACCACGCCTTCCGGCTTCACGTCCCAGCCGGACAATCCGGCCTTGTTCAGCAGGTCGGAAATCGACCGGGACCCGTTGTTACGCGTCGCGATCCGCGCCCACGAGTCCTTCCCCGGCTTGATTGGCCCCGGCACCACGGCGGCGGCCTTGGCCTCTGCTTTGTCCGGGACAGCGGGAGCGGTCTTGCTGTCCTTGCTGGCAACGGCCTTGTTGCTACCAGCCTTGGCAGGGGCCTTGGTGGCCGGAGTCTTGGCAGGTGCCTTGGGGCTGCCCTTGGCGGCTACAGGCTTGGCTACGGGCTTGGCAGCGGCCTTGGCGGCAGGCTTGGCGGGTGCTTTCGGTGCGGGTTTCGGGGTGTTCTGGGCAGCGGTAACCGGTTCGGTCATTGGTTTGTCCTCTGAACTCGGACAGCATCCATTCACGGTGCTGTGTTGTAAAGGATTGGAGACACCACAAACATTACCGGTGTTCCCAAGTCTCACAAGCAATTCAGGGGATTTCTGAACAAAGTGACTACGAACGGTCTAACGCATTGTTTTACGATCTTCCGCGAGGAAAAGCGCAATAAGAAAGGGTCTGCGAACCGGAGTTCGCAGACCCTTTCCTGTCCTCGTGAATTTGTCTCAGTAAAGCCCGGAGGAACGCGGGTCATCCGGGTGGACAGCCCGCGCACCATCGAGCGGGGTTACTTCCAGGTGGCCATGCGCCAGAGCGCGTCGACCTCGGGCAGGTGCCGGTGCGGGGTGATGCGCGCGACCCAGTCCAGCAGCTCGGCGCGGCCCGCGTCGGTGAGGTGATACGGCACCAGCACGGCGTCCGCCTCGCCCACGGGCGGGGCCATGAGCCCGCGCCGGATCGCCCGGTTGCGGGCGGCCGGTGTCGTGACGCTCTCCAGCACCCACGGCCACGTCATTCCGCTGGCCAGCATCCACAGGACACGACGCACCGGAAGATCGTCGGCCAGCTCCCTGAACGCCTGGGAGTCACGGGTGATCGGGCCTGGGATGGGAGGCCTCTCGTCCCGGACGAGCGCGTGCTGCCCGAGCGCACCCCGCATGGACGGGATGTCGCTCGTGTCCGGCGTCGAGGCCGCCGGGGTGGTCTGCGGGGTCTCGGTCACGGGGTCGTCACCGCCTCGTAGATCGCCGCGCACACCGGGTCCACGCCGGTGTAGTCGGCCACGATCCGGAACCAGCGAGCCAGCGCCACGCGGCCGGTATCGGCGAGCTGGTAAGGGAAACCGGCCGTGATCGGCGCGGCCACCCATCCCCGGCTCATCGCCCGCATGACACTGTCCATGTCGGACAGCCGGTCCAGCTCCATGGGGCGACCGTCGCCCTTGGCGATGAGGTACGCCACCCGGTAGACGGCCTGGTCCTTCTCCAGCTCCGCCACGGCAGCAGCGCGCTCGGCGGAGGACGGGCGCCTCACCATCCCGTCACGTCCCGCCACAACTGCTGGAAACGCTCGTCCCGCAGGTGCGGGGTGACGGCGTTCTTCCAGTCCCACCACGCCCCCAAACCCTCGGGGGTGAGACACAGGCGGCGGTCACCGACCACCCAGCCGCGCTCCCGTGCGTGGTAGAGCGCCATCGGGTCGGTGCGCTCCCTGACCATCTCGGTCCCCAGGTCCAGGTACAGCACGCACAGCACGTTCATCACGTCCGCGTCCACGGCCAAGGCCTTGTGCAGCGCGTCGAGCTGCGCGTCAGTGCGGTTGATCGCGTACCGGTAGCGTTCGCCCGCCTCGGCGGCAGACAACGCGTCCAGCTCTGGAGTACTCTCAGCCACGTTGGGCGTCCTCTCGGAGTTCCTACTTGGTTTCCGCTCCGGGGGACACCCGACCGCCGCCCTGGGGCTGTGTCACCAGCCGCCAGGGCTTTTACCTGCGATCGGGTGTCCTATTCAGTTGTGACCGTGATCAGGCATCAGGCGGGTTGAGGTACAACCCCGGTCCTTTCACGCGTGTGCGTTGCTGGCTCTCGCTCAACAGGTGCACGGAGTAGTGAAACCTCCGGTCCATCCCGTCGTCGGGGTTTCTCCAGTTGAACGCCTCGAAGAAATCTTCGAGCGCGTTGTGCAGCTCTTCTGCCTCGCAGGTGTACCTCTGCCCGGAGAACAGGAACGCATCCCGCAGCCCAAGTACCGCCAGTGCGAGGTTTTGCGTTCCGTTGTGATGCAGGGCGAATTTTGTTCCCGCTGGGACTACGCTCGTTGCTGGCGTGAGCAGCAACCGGGAGAACATGTGATTGACCAGGTCGGGAAAGTCCAGTCGTTCGGACTTCTTGTACTCCTCGCCGTAAATCCGGGCGGGCGTGCCACTGGTGGTCATGGTGAACCTTTCCGGGTGCGGGTCCGGGGGCAGGAGCCCCCGGACCCTGTGCCCTTGGTCAGAGGGCACTCAGGCACGGCCGGTGGAAGCGGTGGCAGTCACAGAAGAAGCTGTTGACCTTGGTGACCTTCCCGGCATCCGGCATCTCCTCGGAAGCCTCAACCCCCAGGAGCGTGACGTTGCACAGGTGAAAACGCCTCTGTGCGGGGTAGTGAGGGTTGACCCAGTTGTACTGCTGGACCACATCCATGAAGTGGTCGTATTCCCCGCTCAGGTCAACGTCAGGGCCGGGATCGGTCTTGAAATAGCCCCCAATGAACAGGCTCACCTTGTTGCGGGGGAAGTACCTCAGGTTGTACTTGAAGTCAGCCATTGCCTGAAGGTCATTCATCACCTCGGACAACAGGCCCTCAATGCGGCTCACATGGGCAGTGCTCAGGCAACCGGCCCCAAAAAGACGGGGGTCCGGGTTCTGAGTCACCCTGATCCTGACACTCGGATACAGGTTGATCCTGGTAGGCACTGTTCGGTTTCCCTTCATTCCCTTGGTTGCCCTGGTGTGTCACCACCGGGGGCAACTTCTTACCCCTTTATGGTCTCCCTTTTGGGGTCATAGGGCAAGTAAAAGTAATGCGAGCGGAAAACTATTTTTTGAGCTTTGTCGTCCACATTCCTGACCTGCGGAAATGTGGACGCGAAGGCAAAAGAAATTTCGTCGCGGACCACGTGCTGAGAAGCCGGTTCCCAGCCGGTTGAGCGCGGTCCAGGGCGCGGTTCGCGGCCTGCGTCGGTGGGCAGCTCGGCGGCGAGCGACTCTGAGCGCGGCGGCCGGCATAGGTCCGCGGGACGAGGACGCCGGGGTGCGGGCGGCGTCGCGCTCGGCGCGACGGGGAACGATCGCGGCGTGCAGCGGTGCGCCACCGCCCGCGGGGACGAAGACGGCGGCGGGGGACGGGCGCCAGCGTCTTCGTGGACTGGAAAGCCTGATGTGGTCCCGAAACGCCACGATGCCCGCCGCACCGGGGGGAGGTGCGACGGGCATCGGGTTGGGGGGTCTGGGCACACGTGTCCCAGTGCTGACCATTATGCGCACTGAAACGAGTGAAGGTCAACTATGCGGAACTATCACCGTGCGTGATCCCGGTCACTGCCAGGGTTTCGTGGGCGAGCTGTTGATCGAGCATCGTGTTGAGCTGCGCCCACACGTCCAGGCCCCAGCGCTGCCCGCACGCGGCGCACACGGCTTCCACCTGCTCGGCGTCGATGCGCAGTGCCGGGCGGCGCACGAAGTCGCCTTCGTCGTCAGACCAGGCCTGCACGACGTCGACGCGGCAGACCGGGCAGGCCCGCCCGCGCAGCGGAAGCCGCGGTTCGGGGTCGAGGATCTGCCGGGCCTGCGCGACCCAGCGCGTGGACTCCTGCGCGGCCCACACCACGTAGTCCGGGGCGGCGTGCTGCCAGTACCCGGCGTGCTCACCCCAGGCCTGCACCTGCTCGGCCAGCGTCGCCCACGCGGTGTGGCCGTGGGTGCGGCAGCACTGCCGGACCTCGCGCCGGATCGACGCGAGCAGCGACAGCGCACCCAGGCTCGCCGGGGGACGGGAACCCTGTGACGGCCTGCCGGAGACCGCCGAGCCGGGCAAGACGGCTTCCTCGACCTGGCGCAGCAGGGTCAGCACCTCGGCGGTCTCGGTGGTGCCGTTCGCGCGGCGAACCACATGCAGGCCGGGCCGGACGAGCTGGTCCACGGCGACTTCCCAGGACAGGCGCGCGGTCGCGGCCTCATCGCGGCTGGGGACAACCGTGTGGACAGAGTCCGTGTCGGTGTGGACAACCTCGTCGGCGATGAACTGGCGTGCGGCGGTCATGCGGAAGCTCCTTGCGTGGCGGTGCCGGACGCGGCAGCGCCGGACGAAGTCGAGTTGGTGCGCAGGCGCTCGGTCGCGGCCTTGAGCCGGGACGGGTGCATCCGGGTCTCCCGGTCGCGGACCTCGCGCTGGCGCAGGCGGTTGCGGGTCAGGGGGCTGCACGGGATTCCGGCCAGCGCCCTGCAGAACGGACACGGCACCGAACGGGCGAGCGCGTGCTTCTCGTGCCCGCTCCAGCCCATCGCCGCGTAGACCTTGCCGACGCCCCGCGCGCCCGCCGCCTGGTCGGCGGCCCGGTCTCGTGGCAGCGGCGGCCTGGCCGAGCTCGGCGCGGTCGTCCCGGCCGGCCGGGACCGCGCGAGCGTGATCAGCCGGGCGACCTCGGCCGCCGTAGCGCGCTGGACCCGGTTCGGTGCCATTGAACTCAACGCCGCGTGGCACTCGCCGACGCTCCGGCCGCGCAGCTCCCGCAGCCAGTCGGTGATCACGTCCTCGGGTGCGGTGTCGTGGGTGGTGATCCGGTAGTGCGCCAACAGCGCCCGCATGGCGCTGCGGTTGAGCTGCTGGGTTCCGTGCTCGCTCACGCCGCCGCCCCCGTCACCGCACCGTCGTGTGCGCGGTCCTTGGCCGGGTTCTCGGCCGCTGGCACGTCGAGCCCTACGGCCTGGTGCAGCGCGCGTTCCAGGATCGCGTCCAGCGTCGCGGCATCGGCGTGGCCGGGCAGCTCCTCGCGCACGGCCAGCCCGATGGGGCTGGTGTCGTTGTCGGCGATGGCGTCGGCTCGGATCGCCTCCCAGTTCGCCGCCGCCACCTGCTCACGCCGCCGCGCCTCGGGGGAGGCCGCGGTGAAGCGGGTGCGCATCGCCTCGCCGACCAGCTCGGCCAGCATCGACGTCGAGAGCTGCTTGGTGGCCCACAGCCGCAGGCCCGCCGCGATGGCCGCGGGCTCGACGTCGTCGCGCAACAGGCTGATCACCTCGCCGCGCAGGCGGTCGAGGACCTGCCGGGGCTGACGGGGGCAGTGGGTGGACACCAGCCTCTCGGCTTCACGGCGGCGCAGCTGCCGCACCGAAGACGCCTCGAGTTCGCCATCCACGCCGGCGACGGCGGAGACCTCGGCGGAAACCTTGGCGAGCGGAGCGGCCTCGCGTGTCCGCGCGGGCGTGTCCGCGCTCGTGTGAGTGGGCGCAGGCGCGGGAACACCCACTTGAGTTTTAACCAACGTAAGAGGGACTACTCCAAGCTCCATCTCCCTACTCCCTTCTCCCCTGCCTCGCGGCGAAGGGTTCGCGGAAGGGTTCGGCGAGGGGTTCCCGGAAGGGTTCACCGCAGGTGCGGGCACCGGCTCGAACGGCTCGGCGGGCGCGTCGTCCCGCACCTGGAGGACAGGCGCGGCGGCTGGGCTGGTGCGGGTCGAGCCGCGGACGGACATGGCGGCCTTCACCGACGCGGGCAGCTCACGGGCTCCCGCCTCCAGCTCGACCGCCGCGACCGCCGGGGCCGGGCCGGTGATCTCGACCGGCAGGCGGCGCAGCTCGGCCGCCAGCGCACGGCGCAGCAGCGGCGAGGAGATCTCGAACGCCGAACGCAGCGCCGCCCGCAACACGTTGGGCTGCTTGTAGAGCTGGTCGTTGCGGATGAACGAGCGGATCAGCAGTTCATCGGTGTCCTGGTCGACCACCACGAACCGCGCGGCGTCGAGCTCGGCCAGCGCGGCCCGGATGGAGTCGGCGTCCTGGTCCGGGTGCGCTTTGCTCCAGCGCTTCACCGACACGGTCAGTTCCCCGGAGTACTCCAGCTTGCGTTGCATACACAGCTGGACATAGACGAGCTTGGCGAGCGCGGACAGGCCGATGAAGTCATCGTCGTCCCACATGGACAGGTAGAAGCGAGCGTGGTCGCGTGCCACGGAAACGTTCCCCCAAAACAAGATTCATGGTGCGGTCAGCACGAGATGGCCGCGCGACAGTGCGCGGCAACGAAGGACAGAGCGTCAGGCGGCGGGCCGCTCGGCGTCGTCGCGTCTGTGCAGCAGCGCGGGCGCGGCGAGGTTGAGCGCGTAGATCGCCATCAACTTGCCGGTGTTGCGGCCGTGTTTGTCCGTCGAGCGCACGTAGCGGCCGGTGTGCACCAGCACGTCCAGCGTCAGCATCCGCCGCACGGTCACGCCGATCATCTGCGGCGCGACCCACGAGGGAATGCTTGTTCGCCAACGGTTTGACGTCGTCTCTCGGAACGGGTCGGCCAGCGCGTCGTTCACGACCACCGCCGCCACTGCGCACACGGCGCGACTGTTACGCGGCTCCGCCACCAGTAGGGCGGCGATCTGCTCCACGGTCGTGCCGTAGTCCAGCGGCAAACCGATCAGGTGCTCGGCGACCTCAGCGGCGAGATCGCCCAGCACGGCCGGGGCATCCCCACAGGGAGCCCGACCAGCCCCCCAGGACCGGTCGGGCTTCCGTCGGGCGCTCATGCGGCGGGCAACAGCCTGAACTTGCGCACCGGCACGATGTCCTCGCACTCCCGCGCGACATCCGGGAACCGGTCCTGAACGGTCTTCACTAGGGTGATCACGCGGGACTCGTTGGTCCACTCGACCACGGCCAACCCGTTGACCGTCCCGGTCACCCGGTCGCCCAGGCGCTTCTTCAACCGCGAACGCAACTCCTCCTTGAGCGCGCTCTGCCTCTTGATGGACTCCTCGATGATCCGCAGCAGCTCGACGTCGTGTGCCAGGTCGTCCAACGCGACCGAGCCATCAGCGGAGTTGGTGATGCCTTCGTTGTTCGCCATTGCAGTGGCCGCCCCCTCGGCGGCCGGAAGCGTTGTGGGGCCTGTTAAACATGGCGATGGCCCGGACCAGCGGTCCGGGCATGGATATGACCGCGAGCCACTTGGACAGCAACGCGTGCGACCGTTGCCGTCCCGGCCGTGACGCGGCTTCACCCGAAGGTCGCGGCGTCGTACGCCCTCTGGCGGCGCTACGCACCCCCACCCCCTACTTTCACGCCCATGAAGATTCATCTTCAGTTGGATTGAGATCAACTCTGGCTTGCGTTGAGAGGCGGTGTCAACCACTATGAAGAAAGTTTGTATCCGTCTTCACATGCGTGAAGACCATTTGGGGGAGAGGTAGTGAGCGATCGCAGTAAGAGCGTCATGCCGGACATCGCGGCGATCCTGAACTCGCTGTTCGATCGACACCTGAAGCCCAACGGCAAACCGCACAGCAACGAGGACGTCGCGTCGTTTGCCCGAGAGCGCGGTGTGGAGATGTCCCAGGCACACCTGTGGAACCTGCGGAACAAGCCGAGCGACCCACGTTTGAGTCACATCAAGGTCATCGCCGAGTTCTTCGGCTACCCACCTGGCTACTTCAACGACGTCGACGTCTATTGGCGAGTCGAACGGCAGTACGGCAACGCGCCGGAGAACGGACTTGTGGACGCGGACATCCCGGTTCAAAGCCCTGGGATCTCACCCGTCTTGTTCCGCAAGGTCTCCGGGATGTCACCGGCGAGTAAGGCGTTGATAGAAGGGTTGATCAACCAGGTCAGTCAGCTGGAGGGCGGTCATGTGCGCGACGAGCACGCCGACTCCTGAGGAAGGTCGAACCCGCCGTCGCTGGTGGCACCGTCTCTTGCGGTTGCGAACTCCCGTTGGCCAGCCAGTGGTCAGCGAGCGGCAGGCGAGTCAGCTTGCGCGCCGGATACCTCTCACTGAGCCGTTCAGCATGGACGTGCTCATACGGAACATCGAGCGCATCGTCGGGGCGTCGATTTCTCTTCACCCGTTCCCGCCAACGGCAATCCGACAGTGGCGTGACGCTGGCGAGCAGCTTCCTGCTGCTCTTTGCCTTGCCGGTGACAACCGCATCTTCGTGTTGTACCGGGAGGACACGACACCAGCACACCAGCGGCACTCGATTCTGCACGAGCTCGGACACATCTGTGCGCGTCACCTTCCGCCGGTCGGAGAGACGCCCACTGAAGAACTCGGCACGGTGCCAGTCGCGCGGGCAAAGCACCGCAGCTTCTACGACGACTCGATGGAGCGCGCGGCCGAAGCTTTCGCCTACACGATGGAAAGCCGCATCGGCTTGATGCGCGCAAACGAGAATCGTCCAACTGACCCGACCTACCAAGAGGCCGTAGACCGCTACGGCTCGATCCTCGAAGGTTGATGGCCCGCTGATGACCTCAGTGTTCCCGATCATGGTCACCTTCGTCACCGCAGCGCTGCTGTTCTGGCTCCATTCTTATCGACTTACCCGCAAGCCCGGTGTCCGTGCGATGTGCTGGGCTCTCGCGCTGCTGGACGTGGCCGTGTTCCTGGGAGGACCGGTAACCGGCTTGCTCGACAGTGATCTCGGACTACCTGCTTT
>NZ_JAXAVV010000052.1:0-14121 GCF_033949925.1 Lentzea kristufekii | reverse complement strand
GTGCCTTCCGCCCAGGCGTAAGGCCAGTAAGTGCCGTAAGTCGCCTGGTCACAGCATCGCCAGGGTGTAAGCGGCTTACGTCTCGCAACGTAAGCCGAGGCAGGTGAAACAGCAGCGGCTTACGCATCGGAACGTAAGCCGCTTACACCCCTGCACGCCTGCGACCAGGCGGCTTACGGCTCTTGCGGCAGTTACGCCACTACGGACATCGCCAAACCCAAGGCAGTGCCGCACGCCCAGATCTGTGCGGGCTCGTCATCTGCCGTTGCTCAACGTTCCAACCAACACGCGGAGGTGGCGTGGTCATGCGCCGACGTGAACTGCTCACGGTTGCCGAGTTCTGCAAGGAGTTCAAGATTTCCCGCTCGACGCTCTACGAGTGGATTGCCAAGCAAACGGCACCGAAGTTCTCGCGGTTGCCGAACGGACAACTGCGTTTCGACCGGAGCGACGTGGACGACTGGTTCAACGGCTGTGGGGTGGCGGCATGAAGACGAGCTTTGACGTCCGGGTCTACACCACTGATGTCTACAAGGGCACGCGAACCACGACGTACTGGGTTCGTTGGGCCGTCGGTAAGAAGAAGTTCAAGGAGAAGTTCAAGACCGCTGCTCTGGCGGACAGCTTTCGCTCGGAACTTGTCATCGCGTCACGCAAGGGTGAGGCGTTCTGCGTTGAGACAGGTAGCCCGCTGTCGAAGCTCCGGGAGGAGACCGCGGACTTGTCGACCATGTCGTGGTTCGACCTTGTCGCGAAGTTCGTGGACATGAAGTGGGATGAGGCAGCACCGACTCATCGGAAGTCCATTGCGGATGCGCTCGCGCCGATCACCGAGGCGTTGATCGCTACCGACCGCGGCCGTCCCCGACACAAAGTACTACGCCGCGCGATCCGCATTCACTGCAACAAGGAGCGTCGCGGCCAAGAGCACCCAAGTGATGTGGCGACGGCGCTCGTGTGGTTGTCGCAGAACACACGTCAAGTGTCTGACCTCTTGAACGCTGATTTCCTGCGGAAGGTGGTTGGCGCGTTCGAACGGAAGCTCGACGGGCAACGTGCTGCCTACGACACGATCCGGCTCCGGCGGACGACGTTCGGCAACATCTTGGCCTACGCCAACGAGATCGACGTGTTGTCCGAGAACCCCTGGAAGGAGGTGAAGGTCAAGAAGCACAAGGCGGTCGCCAAGGAGGTTGATCGTCGTTGTGTGGCGAACCCGATCCAGTTCCGCACTGTGCTGCGGGAGGTGGCCGGCATCGGCCGCACGGGTGCCAAGTTGGTGGCGTTCTTCGCGCTGATGTTCTTTGCGGCACTCCGACCTGAAGAGGCTTCCAATCTCAGGCTTTACCACCTCCGACTCCCGCCGAGGGTGTGGAACGAGGAGGCGCAGCGATGGGAGGTCCACGAGTGGGGCGTGATCGATCTTGAGGGGGCAGCCCCTGAGGTAGGTAGCGAGTGGACGGACAGCGGCAAGCGACACGAGGAGCGCGAACTCAAGCACCGGCACAAGGGCTTTGGCCGGCCGGTGCCGATGTGCCCGGAATTGGCCCTCTACCTATATGAGCACATTGAGATGTTCGGCATTGGGCCGCGCGGACTGCTGTTTGTCGCTGAGCGCGGTGGGCGCATTGGCAGCTCTACCTATGGGCGAGCTTGGAATCTCGCTCGCAGGATCGCGTTCACAGCGGAGGTCGAGGCCGGCCCATTGGCGAAGCGCCCGTATGACCTGCGGCATGCCTGTGTGACGTTCTGGCTGAACCTCGTGAAGGAGCCCAAGCGGGTCGCCGATTGGGCGGGGCACAGTCTCGCAGTGCTGCTGCGCGAATATGCGAAGTGCATTGATGGAGGCGAACGAGAAGCTCTTAAGAGCGTGCAGGAAGGTCTAGGCTGGTCAGCATTGGCGTTCATAGCAGCGTGACCGTGACCACAACCTTGGCGAATTTCGACGCAGGCTGCCGCTAGTCATCCGGCGCAGCCTCGCCGCACAATCAGAGGCCACTCACGCAGTTCATGGTTTTACCAAAAGTTTTCACGGAATGAAAATCTTCGACGCCATCCAGAAGACCCGATCGGCCAATTTATCGAGCATCGCGTGAATCAGATTTCCCTCGACTTATCCTCCCGCAAAAGGTCCGACATCATAAGTGCCCGCTGAATTCGGACACTTGCTTCCTCCGCTAGATCCTGCTGATAACGAGCATGGTCGACCTGCCGTCGAACCTGATCAACCTGACGGCCCGCATCGCGCTGACTACTGAAAGCAATCCAGGCTGCAGCCGCGCTAGCCAAAAGGACCATGGCCGACACAACATAGGTCAACCAGTTGAAACTGGAAATGAAACTGGAGAAGATTCCCAAAATGAGCGCACTCAACACTACAGTTCCCAATGGCAAAATAGCCGAAATACGCCTGACCGGCCTGTCGTAGATATTGACGTCGGCAAGTTCTCCAAAGAACTGGAAGTAGGGAGGACCTTCGACCAACAGGGTGTATGTCAGCAGGTGGTTGCGAGTCAGGAGAGCCGGGCCAATCTCAAGCCCAGTTTGGGTCACTACAACCTTCGGCGAAGGCACTGCAGGTCGGTCAGCATCAGACCTCTGGTCCAGCAGCGCGACTACAGGAACTCCAAAGTCCAACTTCAAAGGCTGCCCATCGAACGCAGATCGAGGGATATCACGAGCTCCTCGGCTGGCCACATCGACTGTGACCACGTGCGGTTCGTTGAGCACTCGGCCCTGGCGACGAACCTCAATTTCGTGATCGTCCAAGCCTCGGGTAGACCGCAGCA
Source organism: Lentzea kristufekii (assembly GCF_033949925.1). Classification (NCBI taxonomy): domain Bacteria; kingdom Bacillati; phylum Actinomycetota; class Actinomycetes; order Pseudonocardiales; family Pseudonocardiaceae; genus Lentzea; species Lentzea kristufekii. The sequence goes on along the minus strand of NZ_JAXAVV010000052.1, from coordinate 11,332 downwards.
ATGCCACAGCCGAACGCTCAGCGATGTATAGGGCGCGACGCGGATTGGCCGATCGAAACGCGGCCCATGCCCCTACCACGATGGCGATAACCGCCACCACGACCGCAAGAATTGCCCAGAAAGTCCCCGAGGAGTACCAAGAGTCCGCAGCAACCTGAATCCGACCTGACAGCATCGGACATTCTAAGCACGACGGTCAACGTTCAGCACCAGAGGTAGCTTAAGCATGACGAGATCGTCCGCGTTCGGATGAGCAGGTCTAACACCAGCCAGATTCAAGACGTTGACGTAAGGCTCTGGCGTCTAGGGCCATCACCTGCCCTTGACGGCAACCCGCCTGTCACTCAACGGCGCAGCACAGGCCACCTTCAGCCTGCCCCTTCGGTTCGCCGCGTGCGGCTGCGCCTGTCGGGATCGTCGGCGACAGCGGCACAGTAGCCCTCCATCACCTCTGTGCCGAACTCACCTGTGCCGAACTTCGGCACGTATTCGGCACAGACACCAGCAACCGGCCGGATCGAGCCGTACGCAGCCGGACAGCACGACGAAGGCCCTGCGACCAGAACTTCCTGGTCACAGGGCCTTCAGTACTGCTGTGGCGGGTAGAGGATTCGAACCTCTGTAGCTTTCGCGACGGATTTACAGTCCGCTCCCATTGGCCGCTCGGGCAACCCGCCCCACACCGCCGTAACGGTGCGGGCAGAACAATACATAACCCCTTCGGGAGGCCCCAAATCGGGGTCCCCCAGTAGCATCGACGCTGGCTGTGATCCCGAGATCGTTGAGGAGTGAAGTCGTGGCGGACCCGTCGTTCGACGTGGTGAGCAAGGTGGACCGGCAGGAGGTCGACAACGCGCTCAACCAGGCCTCGAAGGAGCTGAGTACCCGCTTCGACTTCCGCGGGACCAACACCACAGTGGCCTGGGCCGGCGAGGAGGCGATCACCTTCACCTCCGAGACCGAGGAGCGCTGCAAGGCGGCGATCGACGTCTTCCAGGAGAAGCTGGTCAAGCGCAACATCTCGATGAAGGCGTTCGAGGTGGGTGAGCCTGCGATCTCCGGAAAGGTGTTCAAGGTCACGGGAAACCTCGTGCAGGGCATCACGTCCGAGAAGGCCAAGGAGATCGCCAAGAAGATCCGCGACGAGGCGCCCAAGGGTGTTCAGGCGCAGATCCAGGGCGACCAGCTGCGGGTGTCCGGCAAGAAGAAGGACCACCTGCAGGACGTGATCGCACTGCTGAAGAGCTCTGACTTCGGCATCGCCCTCCAGTTCACCAACTACCGGTGAAGGGCATCGTCCTCGCCGGTGGCAGTGGGTCGCGCCTGCACCCGATCACGCAGGCCGTCTCCAAGCAGCTGCTGCCGGTGTACGACAAGCCGATGATCTACTACCCGCTGTCGGTGCTGATGCTGGCCGGCATTCGCGAGGTGTTGATCATTTCCACGCCGACCGACTTACCGCTGTTCCGGCGGTTGCTCGGTGACGGGTCCCAGTGGGGCATGGCCTTCTCCTACGCGGAGCAGGCCGCGCCGAACGGGCTCGCGGAGGCGTTCCTCATCGGCGCGGACTTCGTCGGTGACGACGACGTGGCGCTGGTGCTGGGCGACAACATCTTCTACGGCCAGGGTTTCTCCACCACGCTGCAGCACCACGCGTCCTCTTTGGACGGCTGTGTGCTGTTCGGCTACCAGGTGAAGGACCCCGAGCGGTACGGCGTGGGTGAGGTCGACGCGACGGGCAAGCTGTTGTCCATCGAGGAGAAGCCCGCGAAGCCGAAGTCGAACCGGGCCATCACCGGGCTCTACTTCTACGACAACGGTGTGGTCGACATCGCGCGGCAGCTCAAGCCGTCGCCGCGTGGTGAGCTGGAGATCACCGACGTCAACCTCGCCTACCTGCGCGAGGGTCGGGCGCAGCTCGTGGACCTGAGCCGCGGGTTCGCATGGCTCGACACCGGCACGCACGACTCGCTGCTCGAGGCCGGGCAGTTCGTGCAGGTGCTGGAGCACCGGACCGGCGTGCGCATCGCGTGTCCTGAGGAGATCGCGCTGCGCATGGGCTTCATCTCCGCGCAGGAGTGCTACGCGCTCGGCGAGAAGCTCGGCAAGTCCGGGTACGGCGAGTACCTCATGGCCGTGGCGAAGGCAGGGCGTTAACCGGCCCTGCGCGCCATCTCCTCGAGCCTGCGGATGCGGTCGGCGATCGGCGGGTGGGTCGAGAACCACTTCGTGAGCTGTTCTCCCGAACGGAACGGGTTCGCGATCATCAGGTGGCTCTGCGACACCACCTCCGGCTCCGGTGCGAGCGGCGCCGCCCGCGTCCCCAGCTCGATCTTGCGCAGCGCCGAGGCCAGCGCCAGCGGGTCGCCGGTGAGCTCGGAGCCCGACTGGTCGGCCTGGAACTCGCGCGAGCGGCTCACGGCCAGGCGCACGACGGTCGCGGCGATCGGGCCGAGCAGTGCGATCAGCAGCAGGCCGAGCGGGCCGGGGCCGTCGTCGTCGGAGTCGCCGCCGCCGAAGATCCCGGCGAACAGGGCCAGGTTGGCCAGCATCGTGATCACGCCGGCCAGCGCGCCGGCCACGCAGCTGATCAGGATGTCGCGGTTGTAGACGTGCGCGAGCTCGTGGCCGATCACGGCGCGCAGCTCGCGTTCGTCGAGCAGGTCGAGGATGCCCGTGGTGCAGCACACGGCCGCGTTGCGCGGGTTGCGGCCCGTGGCGAACGCGTTCGGCGCGATCGTCGGGCTCAGGAAGAGCCTGGGCATGGGCTGGCGCGCCTTCTGCGACAGCTCACGCACGATGGCGTAGAGCACTGGTTGCTCCACTTGCGACACGGGCACCGCCCGCATCGCGCGCAACGCGATCTTGTCCGAGTTGAAGTACGCGTAGGCGTTCACGCCCAAGGCCAACACCAGGCCGATGACCAGTGCCGTCCGGCCGAACAGGCTGCTGACCAGCACGATCAGCGCGCTCATCCCGCCGAGCAGCACGGCCGTCTTCAACCCGTTGAAGTGCTTGTGCACGGTTTCGCCTCCGGGTTTTACGTCCTACCCCTCAACGAACCAGGCCGCCGTCCGGTTCCGGTGGCCGTTTCGGGCGCGGCCTCCGCGGCCGGGTCGAGCGGAGGCGGTGGCGGCACCTTCTCGACCCAGGTGGACAGCACGTCCCGTTCGTGGACGAGCTCCGCGACAGCACCCTCGCCGTCGATCGAACCCGTTCCCGGATAGCCGAACTCCGGCGCCCAGTGCAGGGCGTCGAACGGGCAGACCTCGACGCAGATGCCGCAGTAGAGACACTGGCCGTAGTCGATCGCGAACCGGTCGAGCACGTTGCGGCTGCGCGGGCGGGCGCTGCCGGGCTGCTGTTCGACCTCGGTGTGCGACGTGATGTGGATGCACCAGTCAGGACACTCGCGCGCGCAGATCATGCAGACCGTGCAGTTGGCCTCCAGCAGCGCGATGACGCCCCTCGTGCGCGGTGGAAGGTTCGTCACGACGTGCTCTCCTCTTCACGGCGCGGGCCCCAGGACGGGTCCGGAACGCCAGGTGGTGCGGTGCGGCGGCGGCTCGGGGCGCTCGTGTTGTCCTCGCCGGGCTCCAGCGCGCCCGGCCAGGGGCGCACGACGCGGGAAGCCAGCACGAAGTCCTTGCGCAGCGGGTGGCCCTGGAAGCTGTCCGGGAGCAGCAGGTGTTCAGGCTCGCCGCCGACCGTGACGCCGAACATCTCCGCGGCTTCGCGCTCGTGCCACTGCGCGCCCTTCCAGAGGTGCGCGACGCTCGGCAGCGCGTCGGCTTCGGTGATCTCGGTCCGCAGCATCACGCCCTCGCGTGTCTGCGGGTTGATGACGTGCAGGAACACCGCGTGGCGCTGGCCCGCGGCACCTGGCCGGCCCGCGTCCTCGACGCCGAGCCAGTCGAACATCACGCAGCCGTCGGCGTGGTGGGCCGTGGCCGTGGCGAGCCAGCAGGCGAGCTCCACGTGGTGGACGGTCTGACCGAAGGCGGTCTTGGGGGTCGTCACGCGTTCACCAGCTCGTGCAGTGCCTTCAGGCCTTCGAGCAGCGCTTCGGGCCGCGGCGGGCAACCGGGAACGGCGACGTGGACCGGCAGGGCCTGGTCGATTCCCTTGGTGACGCTGTAGGAATCCCAGTACGGACCGCCGGTGTTGCTGCAGGCGCCCACGGAGATCACGTAGCGGGGTTCGGGCATGGCCTCGTAACTGCGGAGGACAGCGGGCAACATGACGTCCGTGACCGTGCCGGAGACAACGAGAACGTGCGCCTCGCCCGCGCCGTCGACCGGCGTGACACCGAGGTCGGGAAGGCGGTCGAGAGCTGCCATCACTTCGACCCCACAGCAGGCGAGTCCGAGTTCGAGCACGGTGACCTGGTAGGTGGTGCCCCATTCCAGGCGAGCGGAAGCCGTCACAACTGGCGAGGGTAATACTTGGGGGCCCGCCGGCTCACGCCTGGCGGACCCCCACCCCCCAATGATTCCCCCCGGAATCGGCTCCCACGCGTGGTCGCCGCAGATAGTTTTGTACACCGCGAGATAAGTGTCCAGGGATTTGCCAACAGGATCTTCAGATAATTTGTCGGCGAAATGCGGTCAAGTTCAGTTCAACTGATCGACAGAACACAAGAGAGGCCCCGATGTCCGGCTCGTCCCGGTTGGTGCTCCCCACCAGCACCTCGCTGCACCGTTTGCTGAACATGCCCGGTGCACTACTGGATACCACGATGGACCAGCTCAGGACCCTTCTCACGGTGCACGAGACCCGTTCGGCCCTACGCGCGGCGCGGGCGTTGGGACGCGAGCAGTCGAGCGTGCAGAAGCAGCTCGACACGTTGAACAGGAACTTCCTGGAACTGTGCGGCGAAGCGCTCGTGGTGAAGCAGGGCCGGGGAAAAGACGTGCTGTTCACGCCGACTGGTGAGTCACTCGTCGAATTGGCGCGGGAGACGCTCGCGGAGTGGCTGGACGGAATTCACGAGTGCCGCCGCAAGCTCGGCACGACCGTCACCGTCGGCACGACGCGATACATGCTGGACACGCTCGCGAAGGCCTGGCACCACGTGGCGGACGAGTTCCGCGAGCGCGACGTGGACCTCAAGGTCGTGCACATCCGCACCAAGGACATCTGGACGAAGCTGGAGACGCAGGAGGTCGACGTCGTCTGCGGCAGCGTCGTGACGCGGGCCGGCCAGGGCTGGGAGCGCCCCGAGTTCGAGGTGATCCAGTGGCGGCGGGGCGGCCTCGCCCTGTTGACGAACCTGCCGGAGACGGTCGTCGGGGACCGCGTGCGCGTGCCCGCGTTGCGGTCGGTACCGCTGGTCGTGCCGGGTGCCGGGCTGATCGCCGAGTTCCTGCGCGGCTGGTTCGGCCCCGACTACCGGCAGGGTCTCGACATCGCCGCGGAGATCGACGAGATCCAGTACGGCATCTCCCTGCTCCGCTCCAACCTGGTCAAGGGCGCGATGATCGTGACGTCCGGCCTCGGGGTGGTGGCGGCGAACAACGAGCTGCGCGAGGGAAGCGGTCTGCGCGTGGTGCAGCTCGTCGACGATTCGCTGGAACGGCTCGTGGGCGTGTTCGCGCGGACCGACGCGCTGGCGAAGCATCCGGCGGACCACCCGCTGAAGCTCCTGTGGGCCGCGTTCGAACGGGAGGCTCCGCCCCTGTGAAACGCCTGGCGCTGGTCGTGCTGGTGCTGCTGGCGAGCTGCATCTCCGCGACGGCGACCAGGCCGTCGTCACCGGGTTTCGCGGCGCCGGCCGGTACCGGCGGGGTGACGACGTTCCCCGACTGGCGCCTGCGCTCGTCCTCGGACGTGCCGGTGGACGGCGACCTGGTGTCCCGGCCGGACTACGACGACCGCGACTGGACGACCGTGCCGCGCCGCTCCACCGTCCTGGGCGGACTCCTGGCGGCCGGGCGCTACCCGGACGTCCACTACTCGACGAACATGCGCGACAAGGTCAACGCGGGCCACTTCACGGTGCCGTGGTGGTACCGCAGGACGTTCACCGCCACCCCCGGCGACGGCGCGCACACGTTCCTGCGGCTGCCCGGCGGCATCATCCCGAGCGCGGAGATCTGGCTCAACGGAGCCAAGATCGCCGGTCCGGACGACGTCGCCGGGGCGTACCCCGCGCACGACTTCGAGATCCCGCTGCACGCGGGCACGAACGCGCTGGCCATCAAGGTCTTCCGGGCCGACAGCTACGAGCAGTTCACGCTCGACTTCCTCGACTGGAGCCAGCCTCCGCCGGACAACAGCATGGGCGTGTGGCGCGACGTGCAGCTCGTGCGCACAGGTCCCGTCTCGTTGCACAACGCGCGCGTGGTCACGTCGTTGGCCGTGCCGTCGTTGGAGACCGCCGACCTGACGATCAAGGCCGAACTCATCAACCACACGTCGTCCGACGTCGACGTTGTGGTGCGAGGGTCGGCGGACGGGCCGTTCGAGGAGACCTTGAAGATTCCCGCGAAGGGCTCCGCGACCGTGGAAACCAAACAGCACATGGCACGCCCACGTGTGTGGTGGCCGTACTCGATGGGCGACCAGCCGTTGTACCGCTTGGAGCTTGAGGCTTTCGTCGGCGGCCGCTCGTCCGACCGGACCTCCAGCAGCTTCGGCATCAAGCACATCCGCTCGTTCCTGAACTCGGACGGCGCGCAGGCGTTCGAGATCAACGGCAGACCGTTCCAGGTGCGCGGCGCCGGCTGGACGCCCGACCTGTTCCTGCGCGACGACCGCCAACGCGTGCAGGACGAGCTCTCGTACGTCCGCGACCTCGGCCTGAACACGCTGCGGCTCGAGGGCAAGCTGGAGCAGGACGAGTTCTACGAGCTGGCCGACCGCATGGGCATCGTGCTGATGCCCGGCTGGGAGTGCTGCACGAAGTGGCAGCACTACGAGAAGTGGAGCGAAGCCGACTTCGCGGTGGCGCGCGCGTCCGCGGTGACGGAGGGCTTCCGGCTGCAGAACCACCCGTCGGTCCTCAGCTTCTACCTCGGCAGCGATACCGCGCCGCCGCCGGCCGTCGAGCAGATGTACCTGGACGCGTTCGCGTCGACCGACTGGTCCCTGCCGTTGCTCGCGTCGATCGGGCCGTGGGCGGCCGAGAAGCTGGGCCCGTCGGGGCACAAGGGGGCGGGCCCGTACTGGTGGGTGCCGCCGGCCTACTTCTACGGCGACGTCGGCGGCGGAGCGTTCGGGTTCGAGGGCGAGAACGGACCGGGCGCGGCGATCCCCGAACTGGCGGCGCTGAAGTCGTTCATGACCGACGCCGAGCTCGACGCGCTGTGGCGTGATCCGGACTCGGTGCAGTACCACCTGTCGTGGTCGCCGTGGTTCGACCACCTCGGCGACTTCTGGCACGCCCTCGCCACGCGTTATGGCGCGCCCACGTCGTTGGAAGACTTCGTGCGCAAAGCACAGCTGATGAACTACGAGGTGAACCGCGCGCAATTCGAGGCGCACGGGCGCAACGGACTGCGTGCGTCGAATCCGTCGACCGGCGACATCTACTGGCTGCTCAACAACGCCCGGCCCGAGCTCTACTGGCACCTGTACGACCACTCGATGACGCCCACCGGTGGGTACTTCGGCGCACGCACCGGTCTCAAGCCGGTGCACGTGCAGTACTCCTACGACGACGGCTCGGTGTGGGTGCTGGGCGCCGTTGAGGGCATGAGCGCGCAGACGACCGTGTTCGAGCTCGACGGCACCGTGCACTCGGACACGACCGTGCCCGTCTCGGGGCCCGGTGCGGTCGGCAAGGTGGCGTTGGGGGCATCTGCCACGTATCTGGTGCGCCTGCTGCTGCGTGACGCGTCGGGGACCGTCGTCGACCGCAACGTGTACTGGCTCTCCCCCACGCCGGACGTGGCCGACATCGGCAACTCGACCTGGTACCACATGCCGCAGACCTCGTACGCGGATCTGAAGGGCCTGGCGTCGCTACCGCGTGGTCAGGTGTCCGTGTCGTCGGCGGTCTCGGACGGGCGAACGGACGTCACCCTCACGAACACCAGTTCCACCGTGGCGTTCTTCGTCCGGGTGAGTCTCCACCGGGGCGAAGGTGGCCCGGAGGTCGCGCCGGCGTTGTGGAGCGACAACTACGTGACGCTCTGGCCGGGCGAAACGCTGCAGGTCACGGCGTCGTACCGGCAGGAGCTGCTGGGCGGGGCGGCTCCGGTCGTGCGAGCCGGCTGACCTCGGGCAAAACAGAAGCGCCCCGGCCGTGACCGGGGCGCTTCTGTCGTTTCCTGCCTACTTCTTCGCGGGTGTCATGGCGTCGTGCTCAGGCCTGCGTTGCTCGACGTTGGGACGATGTTGGGCCTTGGCCATCTTGGCCAGCCAACTCGTCGCCTCCGAGCGGATCTTCTCCAGCTCGTCGTCGCGTGCCTGTTGCTCGTTCATCGGCCACTCCCTGCGTTCGGGGATCGCGTTCGATGGGAGCACTACCGGGCGTGTGCCCGCTAGGGCCGCCATGCTTGTGGGTGAACCTGTTTGACAGCATCGTCCGCCGATAGGTTTCCCGCACCCCGACACGGCGTATTCCGCTCCTTTAGTACCCCCGGTACCCGCCGCCGAGGTTCATGGAGACCAGACCCGGGTGGTTGTGGAAGCCGCCATAGCGCGCGTAGGTGTAGCGGACGCCCGCGATGATGTTGTCGACCGGCGCGAGGATGTTGTCGTAACCGGCCAGCTTGTACGCGCGGAACGTCGGGTCGATGCACTGCATCAGGCCCTTGGACGGCGTGCCGCGCATCGCGTTGGAGTCCCAGTTGTTGACGGCGTTGGGGTTGCCGTTCGACTCCTTCATGATGATCGTGTAGATCTCGTCGACGGAGCCGTTGTCGATGTTGGTGCCGTTGGCCTGCAGGATCTTGATGGCTTCCTTGATCCAGCCCTCGACCTCGCGCTGCTTGGCGGGCTTGCGCATCTCGATCTGACGCTCGGCCTCGGCCTTGGCGGCCGCCTCGCGCTGAGCGTGCGCGTCCGCGGCGACCTTCTTGGCCTGCTCGAACGTCTGCTGCGCGTACATCTGCTGGAACTGCAGGAGACGGCCGACCTGGCTGCCGGGGTTCACGTCGTGAACCGTCTGGATGGTCTTGGCCTGCTGGTCGGGAAGAGCACCCAGCTCGGCCGCACCCGCGGCGAGTTCGGTCGAAGGGCCGCTGGTGGCGGCGTTGGCGATGGCCGCGGTGCCGGCGGCGACACCTGCGGCGACGACGATCGCGCTCACACGGTGGGCAAGCGGAACCTTGTCGTCCTCGACGCGGTGAGCGCCGGGCTTGACTTCTTGTCTGGGCACGACCGTGTACACGGTTCGGCCATCGGCCTTGCTGTGCCGGGCCAAGGGGGAGCCTCCTGCGTCGGGGAGCTTGGCCACCGGGCTGTCTCGGCGGGGGATTCCGAGCCGGACTTCGGACCCCGGGGTACTACGGGTCCTGTGTCCTGCCGGTGACCAAACCGTTATCGGCGGGCGAGAACGTAACCTCGCGTCACGAGCGCAGGCAAGCTTGAGCGCCCGTTGGGTGACTCTCGTCACGTTTCCGATGATTCGGGCTATCCGCTGCTGACAGACAGTCAACTAGCCGCGTGAGTCCTGCGTAAGTTCATCGTTGCCTCCTGACGAACTGGCGGAGCTGTCTGTTAGTTCGCTGCTAGTCCGGCTCTCGTTATGGGTTACGTCCACGACCACGCGATCGAGTGATGCCGTCACGCTTGGTAGTGGTATTGGGGTACGGGGTGCTGACCTGCGGGGACTTGATCGCTGGACAGCGTTTTTCTGGGTCTGACGAGGGGTACGGAGAAGCTGCTCGTCCGGTTCACCCGATGTTGTGGGTTAACGGTTGCGCTTCTGCTCGAGCGCCTTGAGAACCCAGTCCGGGCTGTCCCCGGGGCTCTCGTTGAACGCGATCGCGGCTTGAGGCTGACGCCAGTGCACTTCGTTGACGACGAGCTGGAAGAGCTCCAGGAGACCGGGTCCCTTGCGGATGCCGCCACCGATCAGGACGCAGTCGTACTGCCTGGACTCGAGCTTCTCGACGAGCTTGGCCTGGGCGCGGCCGTCCAGTTCCGCGAAGTCGACGAGGAAGAGGTCCTCGGTCAGGCCCAGCTCGGCGAACGCCCTGCTGGCCTGCTCGATGCCGGCGGCGACCGGCGCGGGGTCGAAGCCGGGGATGGTGTGGGGATCGAAGCCGATCGCGAGGATGTTGGGCACTCCACCGAAGTTACTGCGGCCACGAGGTGCGACGTCTCCTGCCCGCGTGGCAACTGACGCGACAGCCTGCTCGGGCCTGAATAAGTTCGGCGCATGATCGAACGCCTCACGTGGCGCCCACTCACCCAAGACGACGCCCAGCCGTCAGCCGACCTCCTCAACGCCATCGAGGCCGTCGACAAGATCGGCGAGAACTACACGGCGGAGGACACCCTCACCGAGCTGATCGACCCGTGCGCAGACCTCGAACGAGGCAGTCTCGCGGCGTTCGACGGCGATCTCATGGTCGGCTACATGAAGATCCAGTACCGGCCGACCGCCGCGGAGGTCCACCGCGTCTCCCTCGACGGCGGCGTCCACCCTTCGTACCGCCGTCAGGGCATCGGCACCCGGCTGGTGCGGGCAGGCATCGAGTCGGCACGCGTCCTGCACGCACTGCACCACCCGGCGCTTCGGCTCGCGATCAACGTCCACAAGGCCGAGCACATCTCGGGCCTGCCCGAGCTCCTTGGAACTGCCGGATTCACTCCGGTCCGCTACTTCCAGCGCATGGAGCACGCGCTCCTCGACGTCGGGCCGTCCGAAGATCCGCGGATCGAGCCGTGGTCGGAGGCGACGGACGAGGAGTTCCGGCGCGTGCGCAACGAGGCGTACCGCGAGAACTGGGGCTCGACGCCGATGCCGGCGGAGCTGTGGAAGAACAAGGTGACCAACCAGACGTTCCGGCCCTCCGTCAGCTTCCTGCTGCGCGACGCCGACGGGGTGGCGGCAGGTCTTCTGGTGACGATGAACTGGGAGGCCGACACCGAGGCCACCGGTGTTCGTGACGCGCACTTCATGGTCATCGGAACGTTGCCCGGCTATCGGAACCGTGGCGTTGCGAGGGCTCTGCTCGGCCATGCGCTTCGGGCGGCCGCCGAGCAGGGGTATGACCGCGCGCTGCTGAGCGTGGACTCGGAGAACTCCACCGGGGCGTTCGGCATCTTCGAGCGGGCCGGTTTCACCTCGACGATGCGCTTCGTGCGGTGGGAACTGGAGGGCTGAGCGTCAGGTGGACGGCGGCCGTTCATCGATCACACCTGGAAGCCTGGTGAG
>NZ_JAXAVV010000051.1:0-15849 GCF_033949925.1 Lentzea kristufekii | reverse complement strand
GCGTGATCTGACCAGCCCCGCGAGAGGGGGAGACGACCGGATCGGAGCGCGTCGCGCTGGTGGATCACCCATTGCTCGACCTGATCCGCGGAATCCGCGACGGGCTGGTCCGTGGTGTCGAGCAGGTGGGCGCACCACCGCCGGTCGTCGGCGGTCCACCCGGTCCACCGGTGCCAGACCATGTGCGGCCAGCTGTCGTCGATGATGGCGTCGGGCCGGTGCCGGGGACTCCTGGCGTGCTCGCGGTGCCAGGCGGCCCAGCCGAGGAAGGCGTCGACCGCCGGTGCGTCCCACCGGCCTGCGTCGCGCGTGGTGAGCCTGCTGCGCCGGACCTCGTCGGACACGTCGACCAGGCACACCGCGATTCCGTCCAGCAACGGGGCGCTGGGAGTGGCCAGGACCTCTCCCAGCGGGGACTGCCCGGTGAGCAGGAGGTCGACTCCGCGGTCCTGGTACTCCAGCGCACGGCGCACCCACATCTCGGTCATGCGCTGGCGCCACCGGCGATCGGCGCCTTCGGGTACGCCGGCCTCGTCGAAGTCGTGCACGGCGAGCCGCCCCAGCCGGTCGCCCGCGGAGAAGGCGAGCGTGGTCTTGCCCGAACAGCTGGAACCGGTCAGTTTCAGCAGCATCGCACCAGGGTGGCAGGTCAGGAAGGTGTCCTCGAACGGTTTCCCGGGACGTCGCTGACGGGAGCGCTCCACATCCCGACGAGGGCGTCGACCAGTCCGGTCGCGGCGTCGGGCCAGCTCGCCCGCGGGGTCGGGGTGCCGTCGGCGAGGGCGCGCTCGCGTTCGGCGATCATGTGCACCAGCAGCTGTCGCGCCATGTCGTGGCGTTCGGCGCGCACGTCGTCCGGAAGGTCGGCCAGGCAGGCGTTCAGGCCCGCCAGGATGCGCACCTGGGACGGCGACGAGCGCGTCTCCTCCACGATGATCGGCCGCAGCGTCGGGTCGGTCATTACCTGCGCGCCGAAGCGGGCGAACCAGGTGGGGCTGCCGACCGCTTCGAGGTGCTCGGTGACCGGGCGCACGAGGCAGTCGAGCCAGTCGCGCAGGCAGGGGGAGTCACCGAGATCCGAGACCATCCGCTGCCTGATCTCCTCGATGTGCGCCAGGTGCTTGCGCGCGATGGCCCGCACGAGGTCGGCCTTGGTGCCGAAGTGGTAGCCGACGGCGGTGTTGTTGCCCTGGCCGGCCGCCTCGCTGACCTGGCGGTTCGAGACCGCGACCACACCGTGCTCGGCGAACAGCCGCTCGGCCGCCGTGAGGATCAGCTCGCGGGTGGCGTGCGCGCGCTCCGTCTTGGACCGGCTGTCCACCTTGTTCATCGTCACCTCCGCTTCGGACATCCGGGACATCCTTGCACCACTCGATGTTAAGTCAAGTGACTGACTTAGACTCGGTGACGTGCTCCGCGAAGAATCGCCCCCGGTGACCCGTCCGAACGTCGTCGTGGCAGTCCTGGCACTGGGCGGCATCACGGTGTCGCTCATGCAGACGCTGGTCATCCCGCTCCTGCCGAGGTTCCCCGCACTGCTGAACTCCTCACCCGGCGACACCACCTGGGTGATCACGTCGACCCTGCTGGCCAGCGCGGTCGCGACGCCCGTCGTCGGCCGGCTCGGCGACATGTACGGCAAGCGCCGCATGCTGCTGGTCAGCCTGCTCATGCTGATCGCGGGCTCGGTGATCGCCGCGCTGAGCCACTCGCTGGTGCCGCTGGTCATCGGCCGCGTGGTGCAGGGGCTGGCGGTCGGCGTCATCCCGCTCGGCATCAGCATCATGCGCGACGAACTGCCACTGGAACGGCTGGCCGGGGCGACGGCGCTGATGAGCGCCTCGCTGGGCGTCGGCGGAGCGCTCGGCCTGCCCGCGGCGGCGTTCCTGGTGGAGCAGAGCGACTGGCACATGCTGTTCTGGACGTCGGCCGCCGCCGGTGTCCTCGTACTCGTCGCGGTCCTGGTCGTCGTGCCGGAGTCACCGGTCCGGGGCGGCGGACGGTTCGACGTCCTCGGCGCCCTGGGACTGTCGGTCGCGCTGGTCTGCCTGCTGCTCGGCGTGTCGAAGGCGTCCACCTGGAGCGGTGCCACCACCACGGCCCTGTTCGTCGCCGCGGCCGTCGTGCTCGGGCTGTGGGGCTGGTGGGAGCTGCGGTCACCGCAACCGCTGGTCGACCTGCGCACCACGGCCCGGCGTCAGGTGCTGCTGACCAACATCGCCTCGGCGGTGTTCGCGTTCGCCATGTTCGCGCAGTCGCTGGTGCTGCCCCAGATCCTGCAGCTACCGGTCTCCACCGGTCACGGGCTCGGGCAGTCGTTGCTCGTCACGGGCCTGGTGCTGGTGCCGTCCGGACTGGTGATGATGGCGACGGCACCGGTGTCCGCGAAGATCTCGAACGCGCGCGGCCCTCGCGTCACGTTGATCCTCGGCGCACTCGTGGTCGCTCTTGGTTACGGCGCAGGGGTTCTCATGCTGACCGCGGTGTGGCAGCTCGTCGTGATCTCGGCCGTGATCGGCGCGGGCATCGGCCTGGGCTACGGCGCGATGCCCGCCCTGATCATGGGCGCCGTGCCGACGTCGGAGACGGCCGCGGCCAACAGCCTCAACACGCTGATGCGCGCGATCGGCACGTCGGTGTCGAGCGCGGTGGCGGGCGTCGTGCTCACGCAGGTGGGCGTGCCGTTCAGCTTCCAGCTCATCATGGGCCTGGGCGCCGCGACCGCGCTGCTGGCAGTCGTGATCGCGGCGTTCATCCCCTCGGCACGTCCGGTCAGCTGAAGAACCGCGTGATCTCGCGGGCGACGAAGTCCGGCTGCTCCTCGGCGAGCCAGTGGCCGGACCCGTCGACGCGCACGACCTCGAACTGGTTCGCGACGTTCGGCAGCGCGCCCAGGAACTGGTCGTAGGACGAGATCGAGGCCAGGCCCAGCACCGGCGGGGTCAGCTTGGCGTAGGTCTTGCCGTCCGCGATGTCCTGGTGGAACGCCTGGTACCAGCCGTTGCTCGCGCGGATGGCGTCCGGCGAGTTGTAGTTCTGCGCGTAGATCCGCCGCGACCGCTCGTCGATGGCGGACGGCGTGAACGCGGTGTTGGCGAACAGCCAGTCGATCAGGTAGCGGAACCGTCCGGCCAGCAGCTGCTCCGGCAGGCCCATGACCTGGTTGAACCCGAACCACCAGAGGCTGAATCCGCCCGGCGGAGGCAGCAGCGGGACCTGGTAGAAGCTCTCGTCGGGGTGTAGCACGTCCATGAACGCGACCTTCTTCGTCGCGGCGGGGAAGTTGGCCGCGAAGGAGAACGCGACCATGCTGCCCAGGTCGTGCCCGACGATGTTGACCTGGTCGTACCCGAGCTTCTTGACGAGCTCGTGGATGTCGGTCGCCATCGTCTTCTTGTCGAACCCGCCCTGCGGCTTCTCCGACCCGCCCTGGCCGCGCATGTCCACCGCGATGACCCGGAACTTCGTCGCGAGCGCGGGCATGATCTTGTTGTACAGCCACCAGGTCTGCGGCCATCCCGGCAGCAGGAGCAGCGGTTCGCCCCGCCCGCCGGTGACGTAGTGCAGGCGGACCCCGTTCACCTCGGCGTAGTTGTGCTTGAAGCCGGGGAGGTTCGGCTCCGGTGCCGTCCTCCCGGTGTCGGCGGCGGCGGCCCCCGTGCCCGCGGCGAGCGCGGCTCCCGCACCCAGCGCGAACACCCTGCGCCTGTTCACCTCCATGTCCCTTGCCCCCATCCGTTGCTCGGCGCGGACATCCGAACAAGCGGCGCTCGAGCACGAGTGGAGATCAGGGAACGAGGTGGTAGGCGACTGTCGGCCAGATGCCGCCCTTGACCTCCCGGTCCTCGTCGCGGGCGGGATCGCGGACGAACCCGGCGCGCTCGGCGACCTTGCGGGAGCCGGTGTCGTCCCGGTACAACGTCAGTTCGCCGACGGTGCGATGGGCGAGGATCCACGCGACGAACTCGGTGAGCGCCTTGGTCGCCAGTCCTCGGCCACGTGCGTGAGCGGCCACGAGGTACGACACGTGGCCGATGCCGTCCCCGAAGTCGACGGCCACGTTGCCGCAGCGTTCACCCGCGTCCTCGATGCAGAACGACGCGGTGGCGGGGTTCGTGGACAACGACCTGATCGCGTCGGCGACCTGTGCCTCGGTGATCGTGGGCGGGTCGGTCGTGTAGCGCTGGACCTCCGGGTCCCTGGTGGCTTCCGCGTACCAGGCCGCGTCCTCGACGGTCCACTCGCGCAGCCTCATCCGAGCTCGGCGGAGTCGGTGAGCCGCAGCTTGCGCCGCGCCCGCTGGTAGAACGTCGTCATCCCGAGCCGCACCACCCGCGCGGCACCGGCACGGCCGCGCAACGACACGCGCCGGCCCGGCTCGACGTACCCCGCGACCATGCCGTCCACCTCCACGGCCAGGCGGCCGCTGGACGGCAGCAGGTCGAGGTCGACCTCGTCGTTCACCGACAGCACCACGCCCCGGCTGTAGGCGGAGTGCGGGGCGGCCGGGGTGACGAGCAGCGCCTCGACGGACGGGCTGGTGATCGGGCCGCCCGCCGAGAAGCTGTAGGCGGTGGAGCCGGTCGGGGTGGCCACGATGACGGCGTCGGCGGCGTAGCTGACGAACGGCTGGCCGGCCACCCGGACGGCGACGCGGGCGCTGCCTTCGCCGGGGATGCGGACCACGGCGACGTCGTTGAACGCGGTGACCTTCTGGTCGTTGAAGCGCGCGTCGACGGCGATGCGGGGTTCGACGGTGAACTCGTGGGCGTCGATGGCGCTCAGGGCGGCGGGCAGGTCCGGGACGTCGACCTCGGCCAGGAAGCCGAGTTTGCCCAGGTTGACGCCGAGCACCGGGGCCCGTTCGCCGTCGGCCATGCGCATGGCGCGCAGCATCGTGCCGTCGCCGCCGAGGCTCACCAGCAGGTCGGCGCGGCGGCCCAGTTCCTCCGCGGTGACCGGGGTCGCCTCGCAGCGCAGGCGCTGTATCTCGTCGGAGATGCCGAGGATCTCGACGCCGCGCTTGGTCGCCCAGCCGAGGATCGCCTCGACGGCGGCGGCGGAGTCTCGTTGCGGGTGCAGCACCAGGCCGGCGGCGTGCACGTCAGATCGTCCTCTGTCGGGTCACGACGCCAGTCTGCCGAATTCCGGCGCGCCGTGCGTCCCTCGTCCGAACGGCTGATGTCCACGCCCCTGATTCGGTCGTTCGGCGTGCGGGCGTGGCCTGGAGGAGGAGTCCAGGATGGACGCACGTTCCTAGGTTGGCCGCATGACCATCCTGCTAGCCGATCCGGTCGTGCGCGCCGTCCGCGTGCTCGACAACGGGGATCCTTTGGTGCCACTGGACCACGCTCCCGGAGTGCTGGTGCGCGAAGGGCTCGCGCGGCGGCTCGACGTGGCTCGCGCGCTGCTTCCGTCCGGTGTGGACCTGCGGGTGATCGAGGGGCACCGCACCATCGCGGACCAGAGCGCGATCATCGAGCGCTACACGGCCGAACTGCGTGAGCTTCACCCTGCCGCCGATGCGGTCGAACTCGACCGGTTGTCCAGCCGGTTCGTGGCACCGCTGGCCGTCGCGCCGCACGTCGCGGGCGCGGCCGTGGACCTGACGCTGGTCACGACGTCGGGTGCGGAGCTGTGGATGGGCACGGCGGTCGACGCCACTCCCGAGGAGAGCGACGGCGCGTGTTTCTTCGGTGCGCCGGTCGACGACGAGGCCCGCCACAACCGGACGGTGCTGGCCGGCGCGCTGGGTGCGGCCGGTCTGATCAACTATCCGACCGAGTGGTGGCACTGGTCCTACGGCGACCGCTACTGGGCGTTGCTGACCGGCGCCGGCCACGCCGTCTACGGACCGGTGGAGGTGCCTGCGTGGGCGCGCGCGTGACGAGCCTGCGCCAGGCGGCCTTGGAGCCGGCGTTGCAGGTCGACCTGACCGCGGTGGCCGACAACACGAGACGGTTCGTCTCGTGGGCCCGAGGCTCTGTCATGGCGGTCGTGAAGGCCGACGGGTTCGGGCACGGTCTCGGTGACGTCGCCCGCACCGCGGTGGCGGCGGGCGCCACCTGGATCGGGGTCACCTCGCTGGCGGAGGCCGTGCAGGTGCGGGAGTCCGGTGTGGACGTTCCGGTGCTCAGCTGGCTCAACCCCGTCGACGTGGACGTGCGCACGGCCGTCCGGTACGGGATCGACCTGAGCGTGCCGGGTCTGGAGCACCTGGCGGCGCTGGAGGCCGGGGTGCGGGTGCACCTGCAGCTGGACACGGGGATGGCGCGGGACGGGGCCGCGCCGGAGTCCTGGCTGTCGCTGATGTCGGCGGCACGTCGTGCGGAACTGGCCGGGAGGGTCTCGGTCGCCGGAGTGATGGGACATCTGCCTTGCGCCGACACTCCTGGAGCGAATGAGGCGGGCAAGCGGGCACTACTGCGGGGAGTCGAGATGGCGCGCCAGGCGGGGCTGCGGCCGTCGGTGCGGCACCTGGCGGCCACGAGCGCGGCGCTGACGGACCCCGGCACCCACCTCGACGTCGTCCGGATCGGGGCCGGGCTCGTGGGGATCGACCCGTCCGGGACCACCCGGCTGCGCTCCGCGCTGCGGTTCACGGCGCCGGTGGTCCAGGTGCGGCGGGTCGCCGCGGGCACCGGGGTCGGGTACGGGCACGCGCACGTCACCGACCGTGCGACGACGCTGGCGCTGCTGCCGGTGGGCTATGCGGACGGCCTGCCGCGCACCGCGTCGGCGCGGGCGGAGGTGTGGCTGGCCGGACGTCGCCGGCCGGTCGCCGGGCTGATCTCGATGGACCAGGTCGTGGTCGACGTGGGGGACGACGCGGTGCTGCCGGGGGACGAGGCGGTGGTGTTCGGGCCGGGTGACGACGGCGAGCCGACGGTGGCGGACTGGGCTCGCTGGGCGGGGACGATCCCGCACGAGATCGTGACGGGCATCGGGGCGAGGGTGCGGAGGAACGTTCGATGAGGGGGATCCGCGTCGCCGTGATCGGTGGCGGGCAGAACTGCGAGCACGACGTCTCGGTGGCGTCGGCGAAGTCGGTCCGCGAGGCGCTCGACCCGGCGAGGTACGAGGCCGTGGCGCTCACGATCGGCCGCGACGGCCGGTGGCACGGGCAGGACGGCCAGGTGCTCGACACGCTGACGTCCGGCAGCCTCGCCGCCGCGCTCGACGTCCTGGCGACCTGTGACGTGGTGTTTCCTCTGGTCCACGGGCCGCTGGGGGAGGACGGCACGCTGGCGGGCCTCTGCGAACTGGCCGGCGTGCCGTACGTGGGCTCGCCGCTGCGGGCCGGCGCGCTCGCGATGGACAAGTGGGCCACCAAGCTCGTCGCCGAGGCGGTCGGGGTCCGCACGGCGAAGGGTGTTCTGGTCACCAACGCGTCCACTGTGGACTTCACCGGTCCTGTCGTGGTGAAGCCGGTGGCGGCGGGGTCGAGTTTCGGGGTGGAGCTCGTCGAGCGCGAGGAAGACCTCGAACCCGCTGTGCGCCAGGCCCTGGAACTGGACGACCGCGTACTGGTCGAGGAGGTCCTGGACGGCAGGGAGATCGACATCGCGGTCCTCGACGACCCGGAGGAGGGCCGCCGGACCGGGCCGCCGCTCGAGATCAGGGTTCCCGGCCTGTTCGACACGACCGTGAAGTACGACGGCAGCGCCCAGTTCGTGATCCCGGCACCGCTGGCCGGCACCGAGCTCAAGGCGCTGGAAGACGCGGCGTTCAAGGTCTACGAGGCACTCGGCTGCCGTGGGCTCGCACGGGTCGACTTCTTCCTCACCGGGGACGGGTTCGTGCTCAACGAGGTCAACACCATGCCGGGCATGACGGCGGAGTCGCAGGTGCCCAAGATGTTCGCGGCCGCCGGACTGTCCTATCCGGACCTGCTGGACAAGCTCGTCCGCGGAGCGATGCGGTGAGGCGCATCGCCGGACTGGACGTGTTGCGCGGCATCGCCATCCTCCTCGTGATGCTGCGGCACGCGTTCCCCGACGTGTTCCCCGGTGCGGGGGTCGTCGGCGTGGTCGTGTTCTTCACGCTGAGCGGCTACCTGATCACCGGTGTCCTGCAGAGGGAGCTCACGAACACCGGGCGCGTCGGCTTCAAGCGGTTCTACCTGCGGCGGGCGCGCAGGCTGCTGCCCGCGCTGGTGGCGCTGATCGTGGTCTTCGCCGTCGTGACGCTCGTGTTCGACCCGTTGGGGGAGCGGGACGAGCTGCTCAAGACGGTGATCGTCCTGGTGACGTTCACCGGCAACCTGCCGATCAGCGGCGTGAGCCCGGCGGCGTTCCACGGCTGGACGCTCGCGACCGAGGAGCAGTTCTACCTGCTGTGGCCCGTGTTGCTGGCGTTCGCCTGGGTGCGCGACCGGACCGGTGCGGTTCTGGTCGTCACGGCGCTGGGCGCGCTCGCGGCCTGCACGGCGACGCTGGTCTGGCTGTGGCCGAACGCCGACAACGCCTACGCGCTGCCGACGTCGTGGTTCGTGTGCTTCGTGATCGGCGCCGCGACCAGGCTCAAGCTGACCACGGCGCCGCGCTGGGCCGTGCCGATCGCCCTGACCGGCCTGGCGGTGCTCTCGGTGGTGCCTCTCCGCGGCCACGCGCTGACCTACCTGGTGGCGGGCCCGGCGATCGCGGCCTGCACGGCCGTGCTGTTGCTGGTCTGGTCGAGCTGGGAGCGGGTGGCGGCACCGATCCGGCCGCTGGTGGCGCTGGGCGTGTTGTCCTACGGCGCCTACCTGTGGAACTACCCGCTCACCCTGTGGCTGCGCCCGGAACTGGGCGCCGCCGCCGGTCCGGTCGCGGCGGTGCTCACGATCGTGGCGGCGGCGCTCAGCTGGCGTTACGTCGAGGAACCGGTCATGCGGCGAGGTAGCCGTTCACCAGAGCCAGCCAGGCCGGCTTGAGGTGCCACCCGTCCGGCTCGGAGGGGTCGGCGTAGTAGATGCCGTGCGTGTCCGGGTCGAGACCGCTGATCCGGTACGTCCACCAAGCCCAGCCGATGCCGTTGTCGTCGAAGGCCTGCAGCACCTTGCGGGCCTTCAGCCTGGCGTCGTCGTCACCGCTCTCGATGCCGACCTGGTTGATCCAGACCGGCACGTCGTGCGCGGCCCGGAAACCGGTGATCTGCCCGATCCGGTTGAGCGGCTCGGAGAAGATGAAGTAGTTGCAGGTGTAGACGACCTTCGCATCGATCGTCGTGTACGCGCCTTCGAGGTGGGCGCAGCTGTAGTTGTCGTTGGGCCCCACGACGATCGGGGTCCGGCGGTCGATGCCGCGGATCACGCCGATCATCTCGTCGTAGAACGCCTTCACCCCCGCGTCGTCCACCCCGATCGGCTTCGGCTCGGGCAGGATCTCGAACGCCCCCATGAACGCCTTGGTCTTGTAGCGCTTCACGAGGAACTGCCAGACCTCCTTGAACTGGCGCTTCATCTCGGCGTTCGTCCAGAAGTTGTCCGGACGCCCACCCGCGCCCTGGCCGTGGTCGGAGTCGACGAACAGGGTGATCCACAGGCCCGCGGCGCTCGCCTGCTCGACGGTCTGGTCGAGCAACGCCAGGTGACCGGGCTTGATGTGGCTGAGGTTCGCGGGATCCGGGTCGCGGCTGTCGACGCCGTCCTTCCACTCGCCCCACCAGCGCAGCGGGATCCGCACCGAGTTCGCACCCGCCGCCACGTTGTCGGCGGGGTCCTGCGGCTGGACCGTGCCCCACTGCCCCCAGTTGTAGCCCCGCAGCACGATCGGGTTCCCGGCCGGGTCGACCACGTCCGCCCCGGACACCGACAGTCGTGCCGGTGCCGCGGCGGTCGCCGGAACGCCGCCGAGCAGCACCGCCGCGGCCGTGCACAAGCCGAAGACCACCTGTCTGAGTTCCATGAGATGTCCCCTCCCGAAGTTCGGCCTTGATCGTTCGGAGCGATACGGTGCCGGAACGAGAACCGGGCGCGGTTCGGGCTTTGTTCGGGGAACGTCAAGATCGTCGTCGTTGTTCACCGTTGTTTCTTCAGCTCACGGCGTCGACCGTGAAGAACCCCCTACCGCTGCACAGGTGGCGAGGGAAGGGGGAACGCCGTGAGTGACGAGGTGAAGCTGCCCAGGTCGTCGATCTGACGACGGTCATCGGGGCAGGGCGGGGTGAGGTCGACGTCCGGGAAGTGGCGGTTCAGTGGCAGAAGGCGGTGATCGTGCCGGTCAGGACGTCGGTGAGCCGGTCGAGGGAGGCCAGGTCGACGTACTCGGTGGCCGCGTGGGCACCCGCGCCGTCGACGCCGAACAGCAGGCAGGGGATGCCCGCGCGGTCCAGCAGGGCGCAGTCGGTCCAGAACGGCTCCGCGCGGATGATCGGCTGCTCGCCGAGGTGCGCGATGAGCGTGCGGACGATCTCCGCTTCGGGGTCGGCCTCGAAGGGGTCCCTGGCGAGGCCTCGGGTGAGCGTGGCGGTGAAGTCCGGGACGGTCGCGGTCAGGTGGTCGAGGATCGCGCGCAGCTCGTCCTCGGTCTGCTGCGGGGACTCTCCCGGGACCGTGCGGCGTTCGAGGGTGATCCTGCATGCCGACGGGTAGGTCGACACCTCCTCGCCGCCGCTGATCAGCGACGCGTGGACCGTGCCGGTGCGGAGCAGGGGGTGTCGCGGGCGGTCTCGCAGGTCCCGGCCGAGCTGTTCCAGCGCCACGAGGAAGTGGCCGGCCTTGGCGATGGCGTCGATGCCGAGTTCCGGGCGCGAGCCGTGGGCGGCCCTGCCCTCGATCTCGACGTCGAACCAGACGAAACCCTTGTGCGCCAGGGTGACTTCGAGGTGGCTGGGTTCGGTGACGATGGCGGCGTCGGCGGTGAAGTGGTCGAGCACCTCTTGCGTGCCGAAGCTGCCGTGTTCCTCGTCGGCCACGCACGCGACGATGACGTCGCCGCGCAGGGGGCGTTCGGTGGCTCTGGCCGCGGCGACCATCATGGCCGCGATGCCGCCCTTCATGTCGAACGTGCCGCGGCCGAACATCCTGCCGTTCTCGACGTGCGGCTTCAGCGGGTCGCCGTCGTAGCCCGTGAGGCCGACCGTGTCGACGTGGCCGTTGAGCATCAGGGACCTCCCGCCGCCGGTGCCCTTCTTGACGGCGACGAGCGAGGGCCTGCCCGGCCGTCGCTCCAGGCGGTGGACCTCGAAGTCGTGGGCGCGGAACCAGGTGGCGATGAAGCCGGCGATCTCGTGTTCGCCGTTGCCGCCGAGGACGAGGTCGGGGTTGACCGAGTCGATGGAGACGAGTTCGGCCAGCAGGTCACGTGGGTTCACGGGCGTCCTTCGGTGCTGATGAGCACGACGGTGTCGAGTTGGCCGAGATCGGCGCGGATGGCGCGCAGTCCGGCCAGAGGTGCGGCGCCGCACGGTCCCGAGTGGACGTTCTGCGCGTGGAGGTCCTGCATCGCCTTGGCGCATTCGGCTTCGGAGATGGCCACGGCGGCGTCCAGGCCGTTGAGCAGATACGGCCAGGAGGTTGCGGACGGTGTGCCGCAGTTGAGTCCGGCCATGATCGTGTCGCCGGTGGGGACGGTCTTGAGTTCGCCCGCCTTCAGGCTTTCGAGGACGCAGGCGGCGCTGTCCGGCTCGACGGCGAGCAGCCTCGTGCGGGAGTCGCGGCCGCGGTAGTGGGTGATCACGGCCTGCGCGAACGAGCCGACGCCGACCGGGACGACGACCAGGCCGGGTTCGGAGTCGAGCTGCTCGTCGATCTCGTGGCAGAGCGTGCCGTAGCCCTCGACGATCCAGGCAGGGATCTCCTCGTAGCCAGGCCGGCCCATGTCCTGCACGAGGATCCCGTCCGCTTCGGCGGCTCTGGCGACCGCGTCGTCGTACGTGCCCTCGACCAGCGTGACCTGGGCGTTCTCGGCTCGGATCGCCTCGATCGCCGACTCGGGCACGGTGTGCGGCACGAAGACGTGGGCGTGCTGGCCGCGCAGCCGGGCCATCCGCGCGACCGCCCGGCCGTGGTTGCCGTCGGTGGCGGTGGTGAGCGTGACCTGGCCCGAATGCCCCTCGAGAACGCGGTGAACGGCCCAGGACGCGCCGAGAGCCTTGAAAGCGGGCAGGCCGAGCCGGGAGGATTCGTCCTTGACGAACAGGCGGCCGATCCCGAGTTCCGCGGCGAGAGCCGGCAGTTCGGTCAGCGGAGTGGGCGCGTAGCCGGGCAGCCCGGCGTGGAAGTCCCGCACCTCGGTGGGCGCGGGAGGACATCGCCAGCTGCGGGCCTCTGGCCGTGAGAACTTCATGCGGGACAGCGTGCGGGTGGTCCGGATCATCGGTCCAGCGCCTGTTTTCGACCTGTACCGGTGGAAGAATCCGACGAGTTGCGCGGGAGGAGGTGCCGGGGTGAGCGACGAGGAGCTGATCGTCGAGTTCGCGCTGACCCGCCTCGACAATCCCGGCCTCGACCTGGAGGAGGTCGCCGCGCTCGTGGTGCGGCGGGTGGGGCCGGAGCGGATGGTCGAGTTCGCCGGGCAGACCCTGGTGCACCGCGACGAACTGAGGGGAGCGGTGTTCCCGGCGGCCGTCGAGCACGTGCTGCGGGTGGTGCTGACGTTGCGCGGGCCGCGCGACTAGAGGCCCGGGTGTCGCGTACGGCGGCTCCGTCGCCGCTGTCCGAAGTGGAGCGGCGCTCGATCGGGTTCCACCGCGACTCGAGCGGGGCTCCAGGCACGAGCGTCCATTTTTGTCGGTGGTGCCCGGTAACGTCCCGTCCATGAGTGCTGCTGGGGATCGGATTCAGGAGCTCGCCGGGCGGATCGTCGAGCTGCGTGACGCGTACTACCAGGGTGAGCCGCTGGTGGCGGACGCGGAGTACGACGCGATCGAGGACGAGTTCCGCGCCCTGGTCGCGGAGCACCCGAAGCTCGCGCCGAAGGACAACCCGCTGGACCACGTGGGCGCGCCGTCGGTGCTGCACGCGCCGGTGCGGCACTCGCGGCCGATGCTGTCCCTGGAGAAGGCGAACAAGCCCGAGCAGGTCGAGTCGTTCTTCGCGCGGTTCCCCGGTCAGCCCGTGGTCGTCATGCCGAAGCTCGACGGCCTGTCGCTGGCGCTGGTGTACGAGAACGGGCGCCTTG
This sequence comes from Lentzea kristufekii, assembly GCF_033949925.1. Taxonomy (NCBI): domain Bacteria; kingdom Bacillati; phylum Actinomycetota; class Actinomycetes; order Pseudonocardiales; family Pseudonocardiaceae; genus Lentzea; species Lentzea kristufekii. The sequence goes on along the minus strand of NZ_JAXAVV010000051.1, from coordinate 2,746 downwards.
CGCGCGCGGTCACCCGTGGCGACGGCACGACGGGCGACGACGTCACGTTCCTCACGCGCGCGTTGTGCGACGGCGTGCCGGACAAGGTCGAGGCGCCGGGGCGGGTCGAGGTGCGTGGCGAGTGCGTGATGCTGCGCTCGACGTTCGACACGTACAACGCGGCGCACCCGGACAAGCCGCTGATCAACCCGCGCAACGCGGCCGCAGGCACGTTGCGCGCCAAGGATCCGAAGGCGGTCGAGGGCCGGCGCATGCAGTTCTTCGCGTTCGACCTGACGACCGAGCCGGAGAGCGCCGACTCCGACCTCGACGCGGGCCTGCGCAAGCTGGGCTTCAGCGTCGCGGAGATGAAGCACTGCTCCACTGCGGCCGAGGCCCAGGAGCTGATCGGCGGCATCGAGCAGGCCCGCAACACGCTCGACTACGACCTCGACGGCGCCGTGCTGCGCCTGGCGAACCGCGACGCGTTCGCCGCCGCGGGCACCCGTTCGTCGTCCCCGCGCGGCGCCATCGCGTACAAGTTCGCCGCCGAGGAGAAGACGACGGTGCTGAAGGACGTGGTGTGGGACGTGGGCAAGACCGGCAAGATCGCCCCGGTCGCGTGGCTCGAGCCCGTGTTCGTCGGCGGCACCACCGTCACCCGCGCGACGCTGGCCAACCAGGAGGTCATCCGCTCGCGCGGCATCAAGATCGGCGACACCGTCCTGGTCCGCCGCGCCGGCGACGTGATCCCGTTCGTCGCGGGCGTGCTCGACGAGTCGAAGCGCACCGGCGCCGAGCAGGAGATCGTCCCGCCGTCGGAGTGCCCGTCCTGCGCCCAGCCGCTGACCGAGCAGGGCAACAGCCGCGAGCTGTTCTGCACGAACTCGGCCTGCCCCGCCCAGACCGTGCGCCGCCTGATCCACTGGTCGTCCCGCGCCGCCGCCGACATCGACGCCATCGGCCAGGTGTGGATCGAGCGCCTCGCCGAGACCGGCGACCTGGTGAACCCGTCCGACTTCTACACGCTCACCAAGGAACGCCTGCTGGAGTTCGACCGGGTGGGCGAGGTCTCCGCGACCCGCATGATCGAGTCCATCGACCGCAGCCGCTCCGTGGGCCTGCGCCGCGCGTTGATCGGCCTCTCGATCCCGATGGCCTCCGAAGGCACCGCGGCCCGCCTGTGCCGCGCGGGCTTCGGCTCCCTGGAAGCCGTCGCCGACGCGGGCGTCGAGAAGCTCGTGGCCGTCGAGGACATCGGCCAGAAGGTCGCCGAGTCCCTCAACTTCCACCTGGCCCGCCTGCGCCCGGAGATCGAACGCCTGCGGGAACGCGGCGTCTCCCTGGAGGTGCGAGAGGAGGACCTGCCACCGGTGGTCGTCGCCGGCGCACCCCTGGAAGGCAAGTCCGTCGTGATCACCGGCTCCATCAGCGACCCGCGCTCCGGCGAGAAGGTCACCCGCCCGACGTTCCAGAAGATGTGCGAACGAGCCGGCGCCACCGCCGCCTCGTCGGTCTCGGCCACCACCGACCTGCTCATCACGGGCGAGGGCGTCGGCGCCGGCAAGCTCACCAAGGCGGAGAAGCTCGGCGTCGAGGTCGTCGACCAGGGCGAGATCTGGGCGAAGCTGATCGCCGCCGGAGTCGCCTGACCCCGCAGATGCGGGAAGCCCCCACGCTGCCTGGGGGAGGACGGCAGCCTGGGGGCGAGTAGGGGTGGTCGGTGCGGCGGTCGCCTCTCGGCGATGGGCGCGACGCGGCTCCTGCTGAGCGGTGTTCCGCGAGGGCTGTGGTGTTGGGGCCTGGGGACTCGTTCCGCGCCGACCGTCTGGTTCAACGGTGCGGGGTTCCGTTGTGTTTCCTGGTGATCTGTGTGCTCGCTCACCAGGTGTTGTTGCTGTGCAAGGGGATTGCGGGGGAGGGAAGGCCCTCGGGCCGTCTGGGGGTGTACGGCTCGAGGGCGTGGCTTGTGGTCGGTGTGGCGGTCGCCTCTCGGCGGTGGGCGCGACGCGGTTCCTGCTGAGCGGTGTTCCGCGAAGGCGATTCTGTTGGGGCCCGGGGACTCGTTCCGCACTGACCGTCTTGTACAACGGCGCGGAGTTGCGTTGTGTTCCCGATGTCTTGTGCGCTCGCTCACCGGGTGTTGTTGTGGTGTAAGGGAAGGCCCTCAAGTCGCCTGGGGGTGTGCGACTTGAGGGCGTGGTCTGTTGGTCGGTGTGGCGGTCGCCTCTCGGCGATAGGCGCGACGCGGTTCCTGCCGAACGGTGTTCCGCGAAGGCGATTGTGTTGGGGCCCGGGGACTCGATCCGCACCGACCATCCTGTACAACGGCGCGGGAATCCGTTGTGTTCCAGGAGGATCTGTGTGGCCGGTCACCGTCGACCGCTCCGAAACCCTTGCTGGAAAGGAAGATCGAGGTAGCAGGTGGTCGGCGCGGCAGGAGAGTTCCGCGCCGACCGGACGCCCTCGAGCCGTCCGTCGGGGGAGAGTGACGGCTCGAGGGCGAGATCGGGAGGCCGATGCGATCGGTCGCCTCTCGGCGAGTTGCTCGACGCGGTACCAGCCGTACGGTCTTCCGCGAAGGCGATGAGGTGAGGCCCGGGGGACACGGACCGCACCGACCAACACGTATAACGGCCGTGGTGCCCGGAGTGTTTCCGGAACGGGCTGTGGGGTCGCTCACCGCTGTGCCGGGATCCCACTAACGACTCCTATCAGAACCCCGAACGAGATCAGGGCGGCAACAAGGATTCTCATGGCCAGCACG
>NZ_JAXAVV010000050.1:0-17339 GCF_033949925.1 Lentzea kristufekii | reverse complement strand
TTCTGCATGTAGCGCGCGCCGAAGAGGCCTTGTCGTTCATGTCGTTACCCACGTAGCTGGTGTCGTTGACGTAGGTGCCGCAGCGGCAGTCAGCCGTGACGCGGACGACTACGACGTGTTCTCCGTCTTTGTGCGCACGAGGGTTCTTACAAAGTGCTGACGTCGCGGCTTGTGTCCAGCCGACGTCGCCCACGCCTGCGTATGCCCGTTCAGACACGGCGCCTACGAGGAGGACGTATGACACACCGCGTAACCGACAGGCGGAAGTTCCGGTTGATCGCCACGATGTCGGCAGTGGCCGTGGTGGCAGCAGGCACCGCCACTGCGGCACTGGCCGCCAGGAACGGCGACCCGGCGCCACTTGGTGCGTTCGCGCGCATCGAGCAGGTCGCCTCCAACGTCGTCAACCCGAAGGTGCAGCAGGGCGGCACCAGCGGTGTGTTCACGGTCGACTGCGGCACGAACGAGAACGGCAAGTTCAGCGCGGACAACCCGGTCGCCCAGCCAGGTCTGCGCCACGGTGCCCAACACGTCCACGACTTCGTGGGCAACCTGTCCATCAGCGCCGAGTCCACCGACGAGAGCCTGGAGGACTCGGACACGACCTGTCGCAACGGCGACCGGTCGTCCTACTTCTGGCCGGTCGTGCGGATCAATCCACAGGCCAACCCGACGTCGTCCGGCTCCAGCCCGGAGAAGATCAAGGAAGCCGGCGGGGCCGAGGTCGCCTGCCCGTCGGTCGCGGACCGGTTGCCCGCAGTGCCACAGCAGGCCCGCGACGAGGTCAACAGGAACCTCGCACTGCTCGAGCAGCAGGTCAAGGAAGCCGGCGACCGGGTGGCGCGCAACGAGAACCCCGGCGACCCGAACTTCGTGAACAACGCGATCCTCGGCCCGCTGCGCAGCAAGCGGGTGGCCACCCTGGACCGGATGGCGATCGCCATCGGCCGGTCCGCGCGCAAGCCTAACCTGATCTCACTCGCCGACTGCGACGTGCGATTCGGGCACAGCGGGCACGGTGACCCCTCGCAGGCTCCTCGCAAGTTCGCCGGCCAGGGCGGTGCGAAACAGGACGGCGCCACGCCGACGATCAAGTGCCCGTCGGTGCGCGGTGCACTGCCCGGCGTGCCTGATCAGGCGGTCGACGAGGTAAACCGGAACCTCGCGCTGCTGGACAAGCAGATCGCCGAGGCCAACCAGCGACTGGTGACGAGCAAGGGCCAGGGCGGGCCGAACTTCGTCGACAACGCGATTCTCGGCCCCCTGAAGGACAAGCGGGTCGCGACCCTCGACCGGATCGCCATAGCGATCGGCCGCAACGCCCAGCGGCCGCAAGGGCTTGAGCGCCTCGCACCGTGCGGTCTCATCGAGAATGGCAACACGGGTGGGAACAACAACGGCGGCAACGACCCGGCTTTGGCCGCCCCCACGGGACAGAACCTGGAGCTCGTCGGCAACAACGGCAAGATCGTGCGGCCCGCCCAGGTGAAGATCGAGTACCGCGGCAACGCGACCGCCAAGGTCACGGCCATGCCGAAGTTCCTCAAGATGATCACCGGTGACGCGAAGCCGACCAGCCGCGGTCCCGCCAACGCCCGCGCGACGTGGACCTGCGGCGGTTTTGAGGACCGGCTCTCGGACAAGTACGTCATCTGCCCGAACGGCAGCAAGGTCATGCGCGTGCACGACTTCGCCGGTTGCTGGGACGGCCAGAACACCGACAGCGCCAACCACCGCGACCACGTCCGGTTCGCGGACGCGCAGACCGGCGCCTGCCCGAAGGGCTTCCGAGCTATCCCGCAGCTGCGGATCAGCATCTCCTACGACATCTCGCGCGACGTGCAGGAGAAGGGCCAGTACCAGCTCGACGCGTTCCCCGAGGAGAACCACAACCCGTTCTCCGACCACAACGACTTCGCCAACGTCAACTCCGACCAGACCATGGCGCAAATCGTGAAGTGCGTGAACGAAGGACGGCGCTGCGGCTGACCGCTGCCGTTGGGGTGCGGTCGCGCGGGCCGCACCCCGACTCGGCTCGGCGGAAAGTGTTCGGGCACCTGAACACAGCACAGCCGACCGCATCGCGGGCCAGATCGCGATTGGTGTGTAGCGCGAACGCGACCTGAGACGACATTGCAGATGATGTGACCGACCTGGTGTTCGATCAGCGCGGAGGTTGTGCGGATGACCGCAGTACCGGACACGGTGGCAACGGCGGCTCTGGCTGCGGCCGATCAGATGGACCCTGGCGGCCGCTTGCGCACCGATGTGCTCGCGGAGCTCCACTCGTCCGAGCGCACTACCGAGCGCTACAACGACATCGTCGACATCGCCGCGTTGATCGTCAGCATCGCCACGCTCGCCTGGACTGTCACTGTGAACCTTCGGACCAAGACTGAGAAGCCGAAGGCGGAAACGGTCGCAAGGCGAGTGAGGGTGGAGTTCCCCGTGACGGACAACATCTCTCCGGAACAGCGCGATCTGGTCATCGACGTGGTGGTGGACCGGATCCTGGCCGAGGACGAAGAGAAGTAGCAGGTGCGCGTCGAGTTCCCCTCAGCCGGCCGGGCTGTTGTTTCGCCGGATGCGCAGGATCTCGCCGTCCTCGACGAGCAGGCCAGGGAAGAGCTGCGTTGGTACGTCGAGGACTACCTGAGGGCTCCGTTCGGCGTCTACGCAGAGCGAGGCCCTCAGGTCGCCGCGAAGTTGCGGGAGTGGGGCCAGAACCTGTTGAGGCTGATCTTCTCCGACTTCGTTGACGGCTATCAGTCGCTTCGGGCGGATTCAGCGGCTGAGATCGTGCTGCGGTCGGACTCGGCCGAGTGGTTGGGTCTGCCTTGGGAGCTGTGCGCGGACCCCGCACGGCCCGCCCCACTGGCCGTTGACGGTGTGCGGTTCACGCGAGTTGTGGAGTCTGCCGAGCAGATCCCTCCGTCCTTCGTCGAAGGCGAACGACTTCGGGTGCTGATGGTGATCTCGCGTCCGGCAGGTCAGCGGGACGTGGCTTTCCGCAGCATCGCCCGGCCCATGCTCGACGCGATCAACGACCAGGCTGACATCGTCGTCCTGCGGCCACCGACACTGGATCGGCTCGCGGACGAGCTGACCGCGGCACGAGCGGCCGGCAGGCCCTTCCAGATCGTCCACCTCGACTGCCACGGGGAATTCGGCGGCAACGAGGCCACACTGTTGTTCGAGCGTCCGGGCAAGGGCGCAGAACGAGTGCGCGCTTCCCAGCTCTCCCAGGTCCTCGCCGCCGCGCAGGTGCCTGTGGTCGTACTCAACGCTTGTCATTCCGGCGCTGTGGGAACGACTCTGGAAGCAGCGGTCGCCACGAGGCTGATCAAGGCCGGCGCCGCGGCGGTCGTGGCCATGGCATATGCGGTCTACGCGAAAGCGGCGGCCGAGTTCATGACCGGGTTCTACGCCGTGCTGTTCTCCGGCGGCTCGGTTTCCGAGGCTGTCGCCGCTGGTCGCGCGCGGATGGCCCTTCACCCCGAACGCCCCAGTCCTGCCGGACAACTCCCGTTGCACGACTGGTTCGTTCCCGTGCTCTATGCACGCGGTGAAGTGCGTTTCACATACATCGACGTACCCGAGGTGAGCCGCCCTGCAGATGATCCTTTGTCGGAGGTCGGTGTCTTCATAGGCCGTGACGTCGAATTTCACCGTTTCGAGAGCGCCGCGCCGGTGTCGAAAGCGATCGTCCTGCACGGACCCGCAGGCGTGGGAAAGTCCGAGCTGGCCAAAGCACTGGGCAGGTGGTGGCGCACCACCGGAGGTGTTAGGGCGCCGGAACACGTGGTGTGGCACTCGTTCGAATCAGGCGAGCAGTCTTCCGGCGCTGACAGGGTTGTTTCGACCATCGGGCTTCAGGTGCTAGGTACGTCGTTCGGTTCCTTCGACGACGAGCGGCGGCGGCAGATCGTCGACGGCTTGCTGTTGCGCGAGCGGTTGCTGGTCATCTGGGACAACTTCGAGGCGGTCACTGACGAGCACGTCCCGAAGCTGCGCGAGCTGGTCGAGGGGGCCGGGAACAGCGTCTTCCTGATCACGAGCCGCGGCCCGGAGGGACGCTTGGGTGAGCTCGTGCGCATCGAGCTGGCCGGGCTGTCGCCGGAGGATGCCGCCGCCTACACCGACATGGTGCTGGCACCGTTTCCCCGTGCGTGGCCTCGCCGGCGGACGACCGCCTTTCAAGATCTTCTGGCGTGGCTGGACGGTCATCCGTTCGCCATGCGCCTCGTGCTACCGCACGTCGACACCACGGAGCCAGGTGAAGTGCTGGCAGGCCTGCGGGGGCTCGTGGACCTGCCGGTCAGGTACGGCGAAGGCAGACTCGGTTCACTCGAGGCGAGCATCGTCTACTCGACCTCGCGCCTACCTGACCGATCGCAGGAGCTGTTGCTCGCCGTAGCGCTGTTTCAAGTGGTGATCGACCACGACGTTCTCGCTTTGCTCTCGGTCCACACCGCTACGCCGCAACGTCTGCTCGACGTGTCGTTGGAGGAGTGGCGGGAGTTGCTGCAGGACGCCACCGCCGTTGGGTTGCTCAGCGATCTCGGTGGCGGCATCCATCGGTTGCATCCGGCGCTTCCGGGATTCTTCCTAGGCCGCTGGCATGCCCTTACCTCTGACGCGTCAACGGAAGTCGTCTCTGCTCGACGCGCCATGGTCGACGCCATGGCAATGCTTGCCAGATGGGCGTACGAGCAGATCTTGGGAGCGGATGCTCTCATCGGTCACGGAGTCGCTTTCTACCACTCGGCCAACCTGTCCCAGGCGCTGCGTGACGCTCTTGACGGACGCCTCTGGGCGCAAGCCATGGCGCTCGGCCTGCTGATGAACGAGAGGTGGGGGTGGAGCGGTCGCAGCGATGAGGCGCGAATGTGGACCGATCGCGTCCGCCTGGCGGTCGAGGACGACGACGGCAACCCACCGAGCGACCACGACTCCGGCAGCTCGCTGTGGTTGTTCTTCGTCGGCAACCATCTGAACCGGTCGCCTGGGGAAAACGCCGAGGAGCTGTACCGCAAGGTCATCGCCACGTTGCTCGACCAGCCGGAAAACATCCACCGCCAGCGTCAGCTCGCCGTCGCGTACAGCGGTCTGTCGGCGATCCTGCGGTCTCTGGGTCGGTTCGATGAAGCCAGAACCCTGCTCGACGAGGTTCTGGAGCTCTCACGATCGCTGAACTACCCGCAGGGCGTCAGCAGCGTCTACTACTTCTACGGCGACATCGCTGTCAGTCTCGGCCGGTGGGACGAGGCTGAGCAGTGGTACACCCGATCCAGTGAAGAGAGTGGGGCGGCCGGAGATCTGTCCGGAGTCGCGCATGCCGACCAAGCACTCGGCAAGATCTTCTGGATGCGGCAGGACTGGCCACTCGCCGAGCGGCAGTACGACAAAGCCTTGAAGATCCGCACAAGGCTTGGGGACCTTCCGGGGACCGCCGCCACGTTGCAGGCGCTCGGCGAAGTCGCTCTGTACCGCGGCGACTTCGCGCAAGCGGAGGAGCGTCTCCGGGAGTCGCTGGTGATGCGGGAGAGGATCAGTGACCGCTCTGCTGCCGCCGCAGTCTGTTACATACTCGGCGAGCTGGCTTCGCGCCGGGAGCAATGGGACGAGGCGAACAACTGGTTACAGCGCACCTTGCCCGTCTGCACAGCCGTTGCAGACCACTCGGGGCTCGGCCTGTCACACCACGCCTTGGGCCGCATCGCGGAGTCGCGAGGTGACCTGACTCAGGCCGACGTCTGGTATCGACGGGCACTTGCGGACTTCACCGCCACAAACGCCCCCCTTGGGGTGTGCAGCAGCCATGGTGCGCTGAGCGCTACAGCCGAGAAACGCGGCGATACCTCCACGGCTCTGGACCATCTGGTGCGCGGCGTGACCGCGTTCGACGACTTCCCCGTCGACGGAATGGGTCCAGCACCCGAGCATCTACGTTCACTCACGCAGCGAGTTGGTGTTCACGCACTCGAGCGGTCGTGGCTTCGCGTTACCGGAGTCGCTCTGCCTGATCACGTGCGCGCGTTCGTCACCAGTTGACGTCGCCTTCTTGGACCGGAGATCACGGTCATGTCTGCACCGCCCGACGAGCGCATTCGCGGACGGAGTCGGATCAGCTCGAGGGGTGGTGGCCTGGAGCACCGCCTCGGTCAACGCCTGCGTGCGCAACCGCGTCACCTCCTGGTAGTCGGGGTCGGCCACCATGCGACTGAACGCGGTCCGGTCCGGGTAGCGCACGATGATCACCGCATCCCAGTTCTCGCCTTTCTCGGCCACCAGCACGGTGGAGCAGGTTCCAGCGTAGATGATCTCGCCGCCGTAGCGGGGCGGGAACGTCTCGCGCAGATGACGCGCGTACTCCTGGTAGGACTCGGCACCGCCTTCGGCGAACCGCAGCAGGTTCAGCATCACCACAGGCCCGCCTGGGTCTTCGGCGAGCAGTCGCTTCAAGTCCGCACCACGTGGATCAACGGCCATGTGCACAGCATGCCGTGCAGCGCCACCGCCCGCATCGGTTACTGCGACCTCACGTGGTGACAGACCTGCTACTCACCACGAGCAGTCTGTCGTCATCACGCAGCACCGCCACCGTCGGATCCTCTGCCCAGATTCGCTGGCCGTGCCTCATCACGGCGAGCACCTGCTGCCCGCAGGCGAGTGGCGATCGGCCGACCTCGTCCATCGTCACCGCGCGTTCGGTCAAGGTCCACTCGAGATCAGGAGACTCACCGCCGCCGTCCTGTGGCCGCGCCGCGCCGGGTACCCACTCGTAGACCTGACGGACGTCTACAACGTGATCGGCGCCCGCGTGTTCGATCAGCTCGCGAACTTCAGAGCTGTGGACCACGGTGATGATCATGGCTGTCTCGTTGAGCGAACGCACTGCGGACGTGGTCCGCACGGCAGTCTCGTCATCCGGAACCGCGACAACGACATGATCGGCGTCATGCGCGCCGGCCAACCACAAGGTGCGCAAACGCCAACAGGGACCGACCACCGCCGGCACACCTTCCAGCACAGCTTGCTCGGCCCGCACGGGATCCGAGTCGACCACCATGAAGCCGTTCGCGTGACCATTTTCACGCAGCGCCGCGACGACGGCTCGACCGCGGACGCTGTAACCGATGAGCACGGTTCGCGAACTCACCAAATCTCCCATCGCGGACAACCGTGCTCCCGGAGCAGTTTGGCGCGGACGCTCACCACGACCGGTTCGCGTCCGCCTCCCCATTGTGACGGAAACCTGCACTGTGCAACCTTGCGAGGTCCTTTCGATGATCGCGTATGTCGAGCAGTTCCTGGATCAACGGTCGCTGCGGACGATGAGGACCAGACCTACGGCGAAGATCACAGCGATCACGGTCAACCCCGCCCATCCACCCCAGGAGGCCAGAGCCAGTACCGCTACAGGCACGACCACGAACAATCCGGCCAGAACCGCTGGCCGGAGGACACCGCTGGAGTCGAAGAGGAATCGGCGCATCACCACAGCCTGGCAAACGTCCTACAAGGACATTCAGGTGGGCCGACACGCAGCACCGCAACTGCTGCTCCTCGGCAACGAAGTACCCTCTCCCACGAGGAGGCTCAATGGCGATGGAACCACCCGAGCAGGAACCCGACTACCGGTTCTCGTTGGCCAACGAGCGCACGTTCCTCGCCTGGATCCGCACCGCACTGGGTCTGCTCGCTGCGGGCGTGGCGGTCCGGCAGTTCGTGCCCCCGTTCGCGATCCCCGGTGCCACGACCGGCCTTGCGCTGGGATGCGTCGGGCTGGCCTTCGTCGTCGCCGTGGTCAGCTTTCCCCGGTGGCGGCGCGTCCAGCAAGCGATGCGCACCGGGGCTCCCCTGCCACGCAACTCGATGATCGTCGCGCTCGCGGCCGGAGTGGTGTTGATGGCGTTGTTCGCGGCGGTGCTGGTGGTGGTCGGATGAGTCGTGACGCCGGCCTGCAGCCTGAACGCACCGTGCTGGCGTGGAACCGCACAGCCCTGGCTGCGGCAGCCTGCTCATTGCTCCTGCTGAACACTGCGGCGCGGCACGGTTGGAGTTCGGCGATCGTTCCTGCGGTGTGCACGGCAGCCGTATCCGCATCTCTCGTCATGCTCGGCCGTCATCGTCAGTCGAGCATGAAGCAATCGCGCGGACTGTTCCTGATCAGCGCTCTCGTGAGCCTCGCGTGTGTCTCTGCGCTGCCACTCGTGTGGAACGGCCACTGAGCCCCGATGTGTTCGGCGGTTCCGCAAACGCTGGAGAGTGGTCAGTCACCGACGGGTCCGCTGCTCAGCACGACCAGTTTGTCGTCGCAGCGCAACTCCCCGACCTCAGGATCCTCGGCCCAGATCCGCTGACCAGCCCGCACGACGGCCAGCACGTCGTTGCCGCACTCCAGCGGCGAGCTGCCGACCTCGTCCTGCATCACCGGACGCTCCAGCACGGACCACTCCAGCTCCGGCAAGTGATCGCACACGAGGCTGTCCATCTCGAGCGCCCACTCGCCGACGCGGTCCGCGACCAGGACGTGATCGGCTCCGAGGTATTCGATGAGCTCCTGCAGTTGTGTGCTGTGGACCAGAGTGGTGATCGTGGCGGCCTCGTTCAGGCTGCGCACGACCGAGGTGATGCGCAAAGCCAAAGCATCATCGGTCACGGCGACGACGATGTGGTCCGACGCCTGCACGCCTGCCGACCACAGCACGTCCAGGCGCCAGCCTTCACCCGCCACGGCACGCACACCGTCCACTCCAGCCTGCACGACGCGTTCAGGGTCGGAGTCGACGACTGTGAAGTCCGTCGCATGACCTCCGGCGTACAGCGTGCTCAGGACGACACGGCCGCGAGCGCTGTAGCCGATGAGCACGGCATGTGAGCGCATCCGACAATCCCCATCTTGCGCGGGCGGGTGCCGGCCGATCCTGCCGGCCGGCACCCGGATCTCCCCGTGGTGGCCTGGCGCGGACGCCCGCCCCGACCGGTGGCGTCCGCCACGCCATTCTGATGGAGACCCGCACTGTGCAACCTTGCGAGGCACTTGCGATGTGATCTCATTCTCGCGACGAGCGCGAGCGGCGCGGACGTCCACCTGTCCACAGGTAGATCCCTCCCACGACGGCCACCATCACGAGGACACCGAGGATCGCGTCGGAGCCGCCGCTTCCGTTCTCCTGAGCGATGTTCTGCGTCCTGGGCACGGTGGGCACCGCCTGGGGAACAGCGGGAACGGGTGCAGGACTGACCGGCGCGGCGGCGAGCGCGGCGAGCGGGATGGCTTCCGTGTCGTTGAAATCGACCATGCCGGTGGCTTCGAGAACTTGGATGTGGTCGAGCACCACTTCCATGCAGCGCTTGGCGAAGTCCCGGATCAGCGTGTTGCGGGTGCCGGTGCGAACGACCGCGAGGAACTTGTAGACACCACCGTGTGCCGCGCGGAGGCGGTTGGCGAAGACCCGGTCGAACTCGGCGCTGCCGGCCGGGGCGTTGGTCATCTCCGCGATCCAGCCCTTCTGGTCCGCGTTGGACTCGCTGGGCAGCGGAACGTTCAGCGTGCGTCCGAGCTCGAGAACCTTGGCGTCCAGCTCGGCGTGGCCACTGATCAGATGCCGGCCCGCCTCCTTGACGAGAGGGTTGGCGGATTTCTCCAGTCCCAGCCGGCCCGCGGGCCCTTCCCACAATCCCGCCAGCCGAACCTTGACGAGCATGTCCCTGCCCGCGGGTCCCATGGGGCCGAACTGGGTCTGCGTGTACTCCGGCCCGAACTCGGGCTGCGCAGCTGCTTGCGGAGCCGCGAGCGAACAAAGGATCGCTAGCGCCGTCACCACCTGGGCGAGACGTGTGAGCACGTGGATCTCCCTCCGCGTATAGCGGCGATCGTGTGTACCGACACGGAGGGATACGGACGAAACGGACCGGCAAGATTATTGCATTGTGCAAACGTTATCTACTCGTTATCGACGCAGATCGTGCAGTAGTGGGGCCCCAGCGGCCTGTCGGAGCCGGTCCACCCTGCCTGATCGGCCTGCAGCCACAGCAAGTCCCACGCGAACAGTCCTGTGGCACTGGTGCGGCGCGACCGCCCGCACCCGTCGCACACCAGGATTGTCCCTGTCATGCCTTTGTCGGTGGTGGGCATGCCTGTCACGACTGGTAGGGCCTCTCATCATCCCGAGACAGACGCCGGCCGTCTCTCGCCGGCTGACGTCTGACCTTCCCCGGAAGCGCGCGGGCACGCGCCCACTACGGGCGATCCCCCGCGGCGACAAGCATGCCTGACGCGTGCATTGTGCAACCTTACGAACTCCTTTCGAAGGCGTACATCTCAGCCGCAATGCGGTCACCATGGCAACGTGGTAGAAGCAGCACTAGAAACCTACGAAGAAAAGCGGGACATGGATTTCTCCGTGCTGCTCGTGGACGACGACGAGCGCATCCGCCAGGCACTCGGCCTGGCCCTCGCGGACGAGGGCTTCGCCGTGGACGAGGCCGTCTCGGGTGAAGACGCGTTGAGCCGGCTCGACACCGACTCCTTCGACGTCGTCCTGCTCGACCTCATGCTGCCCGGCGTGGACGGTCTGCAGGTCTGCAGGAGACTGCGCGCTCAGGGCGATCTGCCGATCATCATCGTGACGGCGCGCACCGACACGCCCGACGTCATCGCCGGGCTGGAAGCGGGCGCGGACGACTACGTGACCAAACCCCTGGTGGCGAGTGAGCTGGCCGCACGCATCCGAGCACTCTTGCGGCGCCGTGGCGGCACGCGGGAGAACCTCTCCTACCGCATCGAGGACCTGGAGATCTGGCCGGACGAAGGCGTCGTCAAACGCGGCGGCGAGGAGATCCGGTTGACACGCACCGAATTCCGCCTCCTCGCCGAACTGGCCGGGGGCGGTGGGCGCATCGTCACCAGGGAACAGCTGTTGCAGCGGGTGTGGGGGTACGACTACTACGGCGACACCCGGCTGCTCGACGTGCACATCCGCAGACTGCGCACGAAGGTCGAGCACAACGCCGAAGATCCGGTGTTCGTGCTTACGGTGCGCGGTTCCGGTTACAAGATCGGCCCGCCGAGGTGATGGTGCCCCGCCTCTCCCTGCGCTGGCGGGTGGCCGCCGCGCTCGGTCTCGGTTCCGTGCTCGTCACCAGCCTGCTGGCCATCGCGACGTGGAACCTCGCGTCGGATTACATGCTCCGGCAGCGCGTGCAGGCCACGACCCGTCAGGCGGAGGTCAACCTGCGCCTGGTCGAGGAGGCCGTTCGCACCAACTCCGACGGGCTGACCGAACTGCTGACCGGACTCACCACAAATCCGGACTCGACGATCATGCTCTTCCACGGGAACGAGGTGCTGACGAGCGGACGACAGGTCGATCCCGCCGTCGTTCCTCCTGACCTGATCGTGATGGCACGCGACGGCACGCCCGCCAGGCAACGCCTCCGGGCCGACGGCATCCCGGTGATCGCGGTGGCCCAGTCACTGGCCGACGGGCAGGGCGTTTACGTCGAACTCTTCCAGCTCGTCCAACTCGACCGCACCTTCCGCTTCCTCAGCGGACTGCTGATCGCCGGAACAGTGCTCAGCGGCATGATCGGCGTGGGACTGGGTTCATGGGCCAGCAGACGCGCGCTGAGACCCTTGACCGAACTGACCGCCGCCGCGTCACGCATCGCCGGCGGCGATCTGAAAGCACGACTACCCAGCCAGCGCGACCCCGACCTCGGTCCGCTGGCCAGCACGTTCAACACGACCGCCGACGCGTTGGAGCAACGTGTGCTGCGCGATGCCCGGTTCGCGGGCGACGTCAGCCACGAACTCCGCTCGCCCCTCACGACGATGGTCAACGCCGCCGCCGTGCTCCGGCGTCGGCAGGCGGAGTTGCCCGGCACGGCGGGCAAGGCACTCGGGCTGCTCACGTCCGAGGTCGACAGGTTCGCCCGCATGGTGGTCGACCTGATGGAGATCAGCCGAGCAGACCAGGACGGCGACAAAGCTGACTTCGAGCCGCTCGACGTCGGTGGCCTCGTACACGGTGCCGCAGGTTCGCGCCTCAGCCAAGACGTCGAGATCGTCGTCGAGCCGCCACCACCACTGGTGCTCGGCGACCGGCGCAGGCTCGACCGCGTCATCGGCAACCTCATCGAAAACGCCGAGCAGCACGCCGGAGGCGCCGTCCGGCTGGCCGTGCTCCACCAGGACGGCAGCGTTCGGCTCGAGGTCGATGATGCGGGACCCGGTGTGCCTCGTGACATGAGGAGCCAGGTGTTCGAACGCTTCACCCGTGGCGCCAGAGCCGGCAGCCGGGGTGCCGACACCGGCAGCGGACTCGGCTTGGCGCTCGTCGCCGAACACGTCCGCCGCCATCACGGCAAGGTGTGGGTCGAGGACCGCCCTGGCGGTGGAGCGCGATTCGTCGTGGAGCTTCCGGAGGCCCTTTCATGAGAATCTTCCTGGTCGCCGCTGCGTGCCTTCTGGCTGCCGCGTGTGGAGTGTCCACACAGGATGAACCGGAACCGCTGGGCACCACGACCACGCACAGAGAGGCGCCTACGCCGGTGGTGACACAGCGGCGCCATTCAACGCCGGTGACCACTTCAACCACCTCGAGCACGCCTGCCGCCTCGAGAGCGCTCGCTCCGTCACCTGGCGCGACGGGAGATCGTTAGCCACTCGTCAGGCGCAGCGGCCGGGAAGTCGGACAGGATGGACGGAATCCGCCGGAAGGACTCCGTTTTGAGCCGAAGCCGTTCCATGCCCGCCGACGCGGACGCAGTTTTCGACGTCCTGTCCGATCTCGACAACATGACCACCTGGCTACCCGACTCCATCGAGGTCGAGTTGTCCGGCCCCAACCTCATCCGCCTGTGGTTGCCGGGCCTGCACGCTGATGTCGACGTCGAGCGGCAGGTCACCATCGACTGGGAACGGTTGCGCATCACCTGGGGCAGCGAAACCACGACGAGTTGCAACGGCACCCTCCAGGTCCTCCGGCTGACCGCAGGCCGCAGCGCGGTCTCCGTGCGCCTGACAGGCCCGCCCGGAGCGTCACGGAGCACGGTCGACACCTGGATCGAGTCAGCGCTCGACGCTCTCGAAACCGTCGTAGCTGCCGAATGCCGTACAAAACAGGCAGTGCACCAACCGGCTCTGTGATCACAGCACCGAAGTTGCGGTACAACAGTCGCATGACCCGGTCCAAGGTCGGCGCGAACGACGTCGACGCGCTCACCGACGCCGTGCTGACAGCCTCGCGCCTGTTGGTCGCCGTGTCCGCGCGCTCGCTCGCGGCGTTCGAGGAGACCCTCACCTTGCCGCAGTTCCGGATGCTCGTCGTCCTGGACAGCCGGGGAGCGATGAAGCTCAGCTCGTTGGCCGATCTGCTGGACGTCAACCCGTCCACGGTGACCCGCATGGTCGACCGCCTCGTGACGACCGGGATGGTCGCACGTCAGCCCAACCCGGCAACGCGCCGTGAGGTCGTGACCGAACTGACCGACGAAGGCCGCCGGGTCGTGCGCGGCGTGACCCGACGGCGGCGTGCGGCGATCGCGAAGATCGTCGCGAGGATGCCCGAGGACGAACGGCGAGGGCTCGTCGATGCGCTGACCGCCTTCACCGAAGCAGGCGGCGAGCCCACGGTGACCACGGCTGATCTCGGCTGGATCTGACCGGAGTCAGCCCAGCCACCTCCCCGCATCGATGGCGGCCACCAGCGACACCAGTGCGACGGCGGTGCCGACCACCACCTGGTTGATCTGGACCACCGAGCTGACGTCGGCACGCACGAACGCCGCCGCGACGAGCGTCGCAGCGAGACCGATGTTCACCGTGCGCAACCCAGGAACGTCCAATGGTGCCAGAGCGCGCAGCATTCCTGCCAGCATGATCACCACGGCCAGCCCCAGCGGTGTCCAGTACGGCCGAAAAAGGTGTTGTGAGGCCTGGAAGTCCAGCAGCGGAGGAGCGGCGACCAGCCACACACCCGCGAGGAACGTGAGGGTTCCTGCTCTGGCTTCCGCTTGCCGACGTCTTTCTTCACGCACACAACGATCTTTGCTCTAGAAGAGCGGTTCACCGGCCGAGTTCGACCATCGTAGGGAGTTCGCAACGTCCGCTGCCGGTGTGCTCATCCGGACGATTTGGCGTCGGTCACGCGGAGCGGGATGCCCTTCGTGCAGGTGGTCGGCTTCTCGAGTGCCGGTGTGCCTTCGACCACCACCTCAGCACCAGTCCGCAGCACGTCAGGACTTCCGCCGAGAAGCAGGAACTGCCGGCCGTCGTCAGCCTTCAGAACCAGACAGCGCGGTTCGACACCGCTCTGCACGACACCAGTCAGAGTGATCAAGGCCGGCGCGCAGGAAGGCGGCAAACTGGCATCTCCATCTCCAGATGCCTCCACGATCGCGTCCAGGGTGGTCTCCCCTGCTCGGTCGAACTGGAACGTGACCGGCACCGTCGTGCCCGCGAGAACTTCCTGTGAGAAGTCGATCAGGCGCAAGTGGTAGGCCAGCTCGTCACCGGCCACTCCGGTAACCCCGTCGTTGGCGGCCAATGGCAGCCGTGCAACCTGCTCCCCGGAACCATCGCAGTCGCGGTCCCAGAAGATCTCGACATCGGCGGCGACCGGCGTCCGCACGTCGACCAGCGCATCCGGATGATCCGCGCGGTTGAACAACGCGAGGCTGACCACACCGTCGTCACCCGGACGGAACGCATGACCATCAGGCGGCCGGAGGTGGACGTTGCGCAGCTGGATCTCGCCGAAGTCATCGTTCGTGCCGATGGTTCCGCTCTCGTACACCCTCTGAGGCACACCACACGCCGTGGTTGTGAGGGCCAGCAGCGCCGCCGCTGCCATCGATGCTCCTCTGGCTATTCCAGTTGACGCCATGATCTCTCTCCTTCGCGATCCGTTCAGCTTCAGTGGACCTTCCCGGCGATGCGAGCCCGAAGGGGATTCCCGCTCTGACCGCGCCAGCGCCTACCTCACCGAATCCACAATGGATGTTCGCGACTTCGATCGGCTCGACGCCCTGCGGCCGCTGCCGTGAGGTAGCGACACCTTCACGTGGTGGCAACTCAACGTCGTTGGGGTACAACTGAGCCATGACTCGGTCCAAGGTCGATACCAGCAGCGTCGACGCCCTCGCGGACGCGGTGCTCACGGCGTCGCGCCTTCTCGTCGCCGTCTCCGCACGCTCGATCGCCGCCTCTGGTGACACCATCACACTGCCGCAGTTCCGAGCGCTCGTCGTTCTGCAGAGCAGGGGCCCGATGAAGCTCACCACGCTGGCCGAGCACCTCGGGGTCAACCCGTCGACCGCGACCAGGACCGTCGACCGCCTGCTCGCGCTGGAGATGGTGGCGCGCCAGCCGAACCCCGCCTCACGCCGCGAGGTCGTCATCGAGCTGAGCGAGTCCGGCCGCAAGCTGGTCCGCGACGTGACCCGCCGGCGCCGTGCCGCGATCAGGAAGATCGTCGAACGCATGCCGGAAGACCAACGGCAAGGCCTTGTCGACGCGCTCGCCGCCTTCACCGCCGCCGGTGGAGAGCCTGCGGTGAACGGCAGCGACCCCGGCTGGGTCTGACATTCCTCTTCCTTCGGTCCCACCCGCAGCGGGTACCGCATCAGGCTCGCAACTCACCTGGTGCGACCAAGCCGTTACCAGGACAACGCTGATGCAACAGTTGCATGTACGAAACGTTTCCGACGTCGATGTTCTGACTGCGGCACGGTGACGATCACCGATCCGGGGTAGGCGAAGGGAGGCCAGCCCCACGAGAGGAGACGTCATGAACCAGAACACCGCCAGACTCGCGCAGAGCCTGTCACCGGCATCGAGGACCGGACCGTGAGCGCCCAGAACGGCCGGGGCGAGTCGCTGCACAGGGCGAAGGTGACGGCAGGCTGGCTCAGCGTCGCGTTCCTGCTCGGCCTCCTGTGCGTCGCCGTGGACCGCGGTCCGAACCAGGCATACATCGCTCTCGTGGCGTTGACCATCGTCATGCTGGTGACCGCTTTGGTGACCGGGCTGCGCCGGCACTCGCGCCGCCGCATCGGTTGGCACGACACGAACGGGGAAGCCTCTACGTCCGGAACGCACCGGGAGAAGGGGCTCGTCCATGACCATGGTGTCCGAGATGCTCGAAACCTATCCGGCTGACCTGGGCCAGGCAGACCAGTCTGCCCTCGTGCGGTGCATCGGGGAATGCATTGCATGTGCCCAGGCCTGCACGGCATGCGCGGACGCGTGCTTGTCGGAGGCCGACGACCAACTGCCGATGTTGCGCAAGTGCATCCGCTCCTGCGTGGACTGCGCGGACATCTGCGCCACCGCGGGACGGATCCTGTCCCGCCACACCGAGTACGACGTCAACATCGCCCGACGTGGCGTGAGGATCCGCTTCGCACGGCGGCCAGGTGCACCACCACGTCTGCCGCCTCGGAGACACCCGCGGTCAGTGGGAGGTCGTTACGGTCACCGATCGCGTCGATCTTGCTGCCAGACTTGCCCCGTCGACCGGGCTCGGGCCGGTCAGATTCGCCTTTGACCAGAAAGTCGCCGCGCGACTCAGCTGACACCACCGTCAGGATTCGACCGTGCGGCAACTGCATCAGACGTCAGGTACGTGGCGCAGGGCGCCGACCGGAGCGCCTCTGTGAGGCTCAGATCGACACTGTCCTGAACATCCTCGGTCACCACGCGGATGCCGTCGCGCACCGCCCACCTCCCAGCATGGCAGTACACGGTGCCACCCCCTCAACGCGGCGGAATGAAGATCCGAGCAGGTAGCGCAGCATCGATTTGGTGACCACGGGTTCGATCGGTCTGGTGTCGTTGGAGTCGAGGTAGATCGGTCCGTCGAGGAGTCCGCTGGAGTGGTCACGCGCTGACCTTGTTGTTGGAGTGGGTTTCGTACATGCGTACGGCGACCACGATTCCGGACAGCGCGGTAAGGGCGGCGACCACCCACACCGCGGCGCGCAGGCCCCAGAGGTCGGCGACGATGCCGCCGAGCAGGGCGCCCACGGCGAAGCCGCCGTCGCGCCAGAGCCGGTAGACGCCGACAGCTCGCGCGCGCCATGCCGGGTGCGCGACGTCGCCGATCGTCGCCAGCAGGGTCGGGTAGACCATCGCGGTACCTGCGCCCAGCAACACGGCCGCGACCAGCCACACCGTGAAGGTGTCCGCGACCGCGACGAGTGCGAGCGCCGCAGCCTGAACGAGCATCCCAGCGGTGATCAGGTGTTTGCGGCCCCAGCGGTCTGACAGCGGTCCGGTGGCCAGCTGCCCCAGGCCCCACACGGCCGGGTAGACGGCGGCCAGGACG